>JBEDHM010000065.1:0-5953 GCA_041174105.1 Cyanobacteriota bacterium
ACCGAAGCCAATCCCGCGGCCGAGCTCAAATCCTCACCCGCAGCAGAAGTCTGGGACGAAGCTGCATAGAGTCGGCCCACACGCCTAACGCTGTTTCAGCGCCCCTCTCCCATCCCATGGAAGCTGTTGATCTTTTCTTCGTTCTGCGTGTCTTAAAGAGCACGCTTGAGATTTACACGTTGATCCTTCTTGTGCGCGTCCTGCTCAGTTGGTTCCCCAACCTGGACTGGGGCAACCCTGTGCTGGCAACGGTGAGCTCGATCACCGATCCCTACCTCAACGCATTCCGCGGCCTGATCCCCCCCATAGGGGGCCTCGATCTCTCAGCAATTCTGGCTTTCGTAGCCCTGAACCTGATCCAGCAGCTAATTCCCGGCTCCTAGAACTGCCCTAATCAGTCCAACCTTTCAACCAGCGGCAAGCTCTTGCTCGAGCGGCAGCAACTCATCATCGACCCCTGCACGGGTCCGCACCGGCGCTTTGAAACCCCGGGCCTTGACGTTGCGAAAGCTGATGGGCCCCGGGGTGCCGGCGGGCACGGCGAGCCGCAAGGCAAAGGGTGATTCCCCTGGGGGAACATCCCCAATCGAGCCCACCCGGGTGCGGTTCTGCAACACCGGCTCCCCACTGGAATCCAGGATCAAGGCGAACACATCGGTATCCACCACCACCTTGCTGGTGGGATTGAAAACCAGCCCCCGCAGGGCGTAGCAGCTGGCGCCGGTGGGCCGCCGCAATTCCGGCTGCGCACCCACATCCTCTGCGGGGCAGGGCTCGAGCACCACATCACGCACCGCCAGATCGGCCGCCAAGGCGGCCTGGGGCGTGCCCACAAGCAGCCCAACGAACAGCAAAAGCGTCAGGAGCAGCGGGGCCAACAGCTGCGCAACGGATGGAACGGTGAACCGGGCGAAGGAAATGCTCAACGCTGGTCGCCGCTGCCTGCGATCACGTTACGGGCGGCACGACTGGCCAGTTTGTCGAGATTGGCCTGGGCGATCTGATCCAGCTCCAACCCCAGCTCGGTGGCCAATTGGGCCACGTACCAGAGCACATCCCCGAGTTCGAGTTTGAGGCCTTCGATCACCGCCTCTGAGAACTGGCCCCCTTGATCGCGAATCACCTTTTTCACCTTGTCGGCCACCTCGCCCGCCTCACCGCACAGGCCCAAGGTCGGGTAGATGGGATTGGCCCCAGCGCCCGGGTAGCGGGCCGTGGCGCGGGATTGCTGCTGGTAGGCCTGAAAGTCCATGGCTGGGCCTTGGGGCGTGAGCCCGGATGGTAGTTTCCGAGCTACCGATGGCATCCTGATGCCCCAGCCCGATCTCACGCGTCGCACCAAGATCGTGGCCACGATCGGGCCAGCCACGGAATCCCCCGAACGCCTGCGCGAGTTGATCGCTGCGGGGGCCACCACCTTCCGGCTCAACTTCTCCCACGGGGACCACAGCGAGCACGCGGCCCGGATTCAAACGATTCGCCAAGTGGGCGAAGAACTCGGCATCCACGTGGGCATCCTCCAGGATTTGCAGGGTCCCAAGATCCGTTTGGGTCGCTTCGCCGCAGGTCCGATCACCCTGGCCAAGGGCGACCCCTTCACCCTCACTTCCCGGGAGGTGGCCTGCGACCAAACCATCGCCACGGTCACCTACGACAAGCTGGCCGATGAGGTGCTCCCTGGCAGCCGCATCCTGCTCGACGACGGCCGGGTGGAGATGGTGGTGGAGCGGGTGGACCAAGCCCAGCAGACCCTCTATTGCAAGGTGACCGTTGGCGGGGTGCTCTCCAACAACAAGGGGGTCAACTTCCCGGATGTGCAGCTCTCGATTCGGGCCCTCACTGAGAAGGACCGCGTAGATCTGGCCTTCGGCCTCGAAAAGGGGGTGGATTGGGTCGCCCTCAGCTTTGTGCGCAACCCATCGGACATGCTCGAGATCCGCGAGCTGATCCGCAGCCACGGCCACCAAACCCCCGTGGTGGCCAAGATTGAAAAATTCGAAGCGATCGATCAGATCGACGACATCCTGCCCCTCTGTGATGGGGTGATGGTGGCGCGGGGTGATCTGGGGGTGGAGATGCCCGCGGAGGAAGTGCCCCTGCTGCAGAAAGAGCTGATCCGCAAGGCCAACAGCCTGGGGATTCCGGTGATCACCGCCACCCAGATGCTCGATTCGATGGTGGCCTGCCCCCGACCCACCCGGGCCGAAGTGAGCGATGTGGCCAACGCCATCTTGGATGGCACCGATGCGGTAATGCTCTCCAACGAGAGTGCGGTGGGCGACTTTCCCGTAGAAGCGGTGGCCACCATGGCCACGATCGCCAGGCGCATCGAGCGCGACTACCCCCAGCGGGTGCTCGATAGCCACATGGCCTCCAACATCTCCAATGCGATCTGCCAAGCCGTGAGCAGCATTGGCCGCCAGCTCAACGCCGCTGCGATCCTCCCCCTGACCAAATCGGGGTCCACCGCCCGCAATGTGAGCAAATTCCGGCCCAGCACACCGATCCTGGCGATCACCAGTGACAAGCAGGTGGCGCGGCAACTGCAGTTGGTGTGGGGTGTGAACCCCCTATTGGTGACCGAACAGGACAGCGCCAACCAGACCTTTGCCCTGGCCATGGGCCTGGCCCAATCCCAGGGCCTTCTCACGGAAACCGACCTGGTGGTGCAAACCGCTGGAACCCTGCCCGGGGTGAGCGGCTCGACGGATCTGGTGACCGTGGGAACCGTGGGGGATTTGCTCGGCCGAACCGGAAAGGCCTAAGCCCACCCGCCAAGGCTTGAGCCCACCCGCCAAGGTGGAAGCCAACCCAGCTGCACAGTTCCATGGCCTCCAAGCTTCCCCTGCGAGAAACCGTGGGAATGGCCCTGGGCACCCTGCGGGCCAACCGATTACGCAGCCTGCTCACCATGCTGGGCATCGTGATTGGCAATGCCTCGGTGATCACCCTGGTGGGTGTGGGCAAAGGGGCCCAGAACCTGGCCGAGGGCCAGCTCAGCAACCTGGGCGCCAACGTGTTGTTTGTGGTGCCTGGCAACAACGACACCCGGCGGCAGGGGATTGATTTCCCAAAAACCTTGGTGCTGGAAGACGCCCAAGCCATTGCCGAGCAGGTGCCCAGTGTCAAACGGGTAGCGCCCCAAATCACCCTGAGCGAGGTGGTGCAGGCCGGTGAGGTGAGCAGCGCCTCCTCAATCGCAGGGGTAACGCCTGAGTTTTTACCGATACGTCAGTTTGAAGTGGCCCAGGGTCGTTTCTTCACCAGTGGCGACCTCAAGGGGGTGCGCCACGTGGCAGTGATTGGTCCTGACCTGGCGACCAAGTTGTTTGGCAATCGCTCGGCCCTGGGAAGGCAACTGCGCATTCGCAACCAACCCTTTGAGGTGGTGGGCGTGTTGCAACCCAAGGGGGCCGTGTTCGGGCAAAACCAGGACGAAACGGCCTACGTGCCCCTCACCACGATGGTGAGCCAACTCTCGGGGCGGGATCCCAACTTTGGCGTGAGCCTCAACTTCATCAGCGTGGAGGCCCGCGATCAAGCCAGCACGGGCGCAGCCAGCTTTCAGATCACCAATCTGTTGCGGCAGCGGCATCGGATCTTGAACGACGACGACTTCGCCGTGCGCTCCCAGAAGGATGCCCTCACGATTGTGAGCACCATCACCGGTGGGCTCACCTTGATGTTGGCGGCGATTGGGGCCATCTCCCTGCTGGTCGGCGGGATTGGCATCATGAACATCATGTTGGTGTCGGTGAGTGAGCGCACCGAAGAGATCGGCCTGCGCAAGGCACTCGGAGCCCGCAGCAGCGATGTGCTGCGCCAGTTTCTGGTGGAGGCGCTGGTGCTCTCCAGCCTGGGCGGGGTGATTGGCAGCGCCATGGGGATCGGCGCGGTGGCCCTGGTGGCCGCCATCACCCCTCTGCCCGCGGCGATTGGGGCCGGCACCGTGCTGCTCACCGTGGGCCTATCCGGCTCGATTGGACTCTTCTTTGGGGTCGTACCGGCCCGGCGGGCCTCCCAACTCGATCCGATCGTGGCGCTGCGCAGCCTCTGATCGGCAAAACCAAAGAAAAGCCGAAAAACGTGAAAGCGTGGTGGTTGCTACCAAGGACCCCGCCCCATCAATGGGTTGATGGGTGCTCGGAATCCGGAATTCGTTTGGCGCACACCACTTGCGGATACAGAAACGCCAGTGACCGCATGGTGATCCTGCGCTGCATCGGCCCCGAGCAGTTTTTCCTTGAGCGGGTTGTCTTCCCGTTTGAGCTGCTCAGTTTCGAGTGCCCGCCCAATTCCGAGGTGGAAATCTGGAGCCACAGCCTCGGGGGCCCGGAAATGGTGGAATCCTTCCCTTCCCGTGAGCTAGTGATCGAGGAGCAGGCCCCAGAGGCAACGGCAACCTCGGTGGACACCACCATCGCAGCCCTCGGCATCGCCGAAGCCCAACCCCATCAACCGACACCCTGGGCAGCTGCCAGCTAGTCACGGCAGACGCCAACGCCGCGGCGCCGTTACAGTTGTTAAGAAAGTGTCTCAGCTATGAACCAGCGCTGGCGTCTGATTGCCCTCTGGCTGCTCCCCTTGGCCGTGGTGGCCTTCCTTGGATGGCAATTGCTCAGCACTGGTGGGGCCTCCCGCCTGGCCCCTGGTGGAGCCGCCAATAGCCCCACCGTGGCCCCCCGGAATGCGGCGGTGGCCCGCATGAGCTATGGCCGCTTCCTCGATTACGTCGATGCGGGCCGAGTCACGGCCGTCGATATCTTTGATGGGGGCCGCAGCGCGGTGATCGAAGCCGTCGATCCCGATCTCGACAACCGCGTGCAACGGCTGCGGGTCGATCTGCCGGGCGTTGCCCCAGAGCTGGTGAACAAGCTCAAGGACCAGGGCATCAGCTTCGATATCCATCCCCCCAAGGCAGCCCCACCGGTGTTGGGACTGCTCGGCAACCTGCTGTTCCCCTTGCTGCTGATTGGCTCGTTGATCTTTTTGGCGCGCCGCTCCAATGGCATGCCCGGAGGCCCTGGCCAGGCGATGCAATTCGGCAAAACCAAGGCCCGCTTTGCCATGGAAGCCGAAACCGGCGTCAAATTTGACGATGTGGCCGGGGTTGAGGAGGCCAAGCAGGACCTCCAGGAAGTGGTGACCTTCCTGAAAACCCCTGAACGCTTCACCTCCGTGGGCGCCAAAATCCCCAAAGGCGTGCTGCTGGTGGGCCCTCCTGGCACCGGCAAAACCCTCCTGGCCAAAGCGATTGCCGGTGAGGCTGGTGTGCCCTTCTTCTCCCTCTCCGGTTCGGAGTTTGTGGAAATGTTTGTGGGGGTGGGCGCCAGCCGGGTGCGCGATCTATTCAAACGCGCCAAGGAGAACAGCCCCTGTCTGATTTTCATCGATGAGATCGATGCCGTAGGGCGCCAGCGGGGTGCTGGCGTGGGTGGCGGAAACGATGAGCGTGAACAAACCCTCAACCAACTCCTCACCGAGATGGATGGGTTTGAGGGCAACAGCGGCATCATCATCATTGCGGCTACCAACCGCGCCGATGTCCTCGATTCAGCCCTGCTACGTCCAGGCCGCTTTGATCGCCAAGTTCAGGTGGATGTGCCCGATATCAAGGGCCGTCTGGCGGTGCTCAAGGTGCACTCCCGCGATAAAACCCTGGCCCCTGATGTGAGCCTGGAGGCCATTGCCCGCCGCACACCTGGCTTCTCTGGAGCGGATCTCGCCAACCTGCTCAACGAAGCCGCCATCCTCACGGCCCGGCGCCGCAAGGAAGCCACCACACTCGCGGAAATAGATGACGCCGTGGATCGGGTGATCGCGGGCATGGAGGGCAAGCCCCTCACCGACGGTCGAAGCAAACGCCTGATCGCCTACCACGAAGTGGGCCATGCCCTGGTGGGCACCCTGGTGAAGGCCCACGACCCCGTGCAAAAGGTCACCCTGATCCCCC
>JBEDHM010000066.1:0-6154 GCA_041174105.1 Cyanobacteriota bacterium
CACCAACACGGTCCCCCTGGCGGGAGGCTGGACCCTCTCGCCCCTGCAACACCAGCTGGTGTGCCAACGGCTGGGAGAACTGGCCGGATCCAGCCCCCAGCCCGTCGCGGGCAGCCTGTGCGCCACCCTCAACGAACCCGCCGCGCTGGCCAAGCTGCAGCGTCAGGCCCTGGTCCGGCTGGTGGGGGTGAGCGTGGCCCCGGTGGGGCTGTTGCTGGTAGGGAGCGCCCTGTTGCTGCGGCAGATCTGGAAGCGCTGGCGACGCCAGCTGCCCGGCCCGCCCCCGTTGCTGGGGCCGCCGCAGGATCTGGTCGATGTCACCTTGTTAGTGGCCGGTGGCTTTGTGGTGTGCGGAGAGCTCCTGACCCCCTTGGTCTTAGCCCCCCTGCTGCAAAGCGGCCTGGGCCGGCTGGCCGGCGATCCCTCGCTGCAACAGGCCGTAGTCGTACTGGGCATGTACCTGGGCCTGATGAGTCTGCCCCTGCTGATCCTGTGGGCCCAGCTCAGGCACCAGGGCACCCCGCCGCTGGGGGGCTGGCTGCAATGGCGCTGGCGACCCCTGGGCCCCACAATCCGCAGCGGCTTACAGCACGTGTTGATGGTGCTGCCGCTGGTGGCCCTGGTGGGCTGGCTGATCGACACCGTGGTGGGCAATGGCAGCGGCAGTAACCCCCTGCTCGACTTGGTGCTCAACACCCCCAATCCGTTGGCACTGGCCCTGTTTGCCGTGACCGCCATCGTGTTGGCCCCCCTGTTTGAGGAAACCCTGTTTCGGGGGGTGCTGTTGCCCGTGATTGGCCAGCGCTACGGGGGCTTCTGGGCCGTGGTGGTGAGCGCCCTTGTGTTTGGCATCGCTCACCTGAGCCTGGGCGAATTACCCGCCTTGGTGGTGCTCGGCCTGGGGCTGGGCTGGCTCAGACTGCACAGTGGCCGTCTCGCTCCGAGCGTGGTGATGCATGGGCTGTGGAATGGCCTCACCTTTGTGAACCTGTTGCTGTTGGCGGGTTAATCGCCCCGGGGCCTTGCTTGGCGAGCTTCGGGGTGGTTCACTTGCGCAGCGCACGGCCTTTCCCTTGGTTGCCTCGTTTTCCCCGCAACCAGCATCCTCTGAGCTGCTCCAGGAAACCTCGCCCGTTCCCAAACCCCAGTGGGCCGGCCAGGGACTTCGCCGCCGCACCACCAAGCCGAATTCCAGCCGCGCCCTCACCCTGATTCAGGGCTCCCTCTCCGGGCGCAAGGTCGAGCGCCGTTCCCCCTGGCTGGCTGGCTTTCATCGCGCTGCCGATGGCACCCTGGCCGGCCTCGGTTTTTGCATGCTGGCCCTCAGTGGCCTCACCTTGCATTGGCAAAACCAGTGGGGTCAGCAATACGAACAGCTGGAAGTTTCCCAATCGCTGGGCCAACGTCTTCAGGAATCTGCTGCTGTTCTGGAGCAGCACCACCTCGGGGCGGTCAAACGCCCAGGGTTGCTGGTTCCCACCAACAGTGAAAATCTGGTTTATCTCGCGGCTCCCCAAAAAACACCCCAAGCCCAGGCGGTGGCCCTGTTGAGCGGCATTCAGCTGGCGCCCATCCGTTCGGGCTATTGACGTTGTCCGGCCCCAGGGCCCCATTCCTGATCTGATGGTGTCCAGACCCCCTATGCCCCAGCCGCGAGCTGAGCGGCAGCCCAAGCGATCCAGAAGCTCCAACCGTGTTTTGGATCTGCACAGTGTGCGGCCGCGGCGTCTGATTGCCGTTTATCTGTTGCTTGCAGCGGGCCTGGGGGGCCTGGCCGTTCGGCTCGCCTGGTTGCAGTTGGTGGACGGGGCCAACCTGGAAACCCGGGCCCGTTCGATCCAAACCCATGCGATCACCCCGATTGGGGAACGCCGCACGATCGTGGATCGCACCGGCAGCCTGGTGGCCCTCGACGAGGAGCGCTTCACGCTCTGGGCCCACCCGCGCTACTTCAATTTCCCAGGCGATCAGCCCCAGGCGATCCGGCCTCCCCAGGATGTGGCCGCCAAATTGGCCAGCGTCTTAGCCCAGCCCCAGGCAACCTTGCTGGCTGCCATGGCTGGCAAACGCAGCGGGGTCAAGCTGGCCACCGATCTCGATCCGGAAACGGCTAGCCGCGTCAAGGCACTGGGGATCAGCGGCCTGGATCTGGAGGCCTATCCCCATCGCATTTATCCGCAGGGCCCCCTGTTCGCCAACGTGGTTGGCTTCCTCAACCTGGAGCGGGTGCCCCAGGCCGGCCTCGAACAAAGCCGCAGCAGTGAACTCAAGCGCCACGAGACCACCGTGCGCATGCTGCGTGGTGCCGATGGCACGCCCTTGCCGGAAGGCCTGTCGGCCGGATCGCTCTATGGGGACGATCTGAGGCTGCAGCTCACCCTCGATGCCCGGCTGCAACAGGTGGCCCAACAGGCCCTGATCAAGCAAGTGAAGCAATGGCACGCCAAGCGGGGAGCGGCCCTGGTGATGGATGTGCGCAACGGTGAGATGCTGGCCCTGGCCTCTACCCCCACCTACGACCCCAACCAATTCTGGAAGTTCAAACCCGGGCTCTTCCGCGAGTGGTCGGTGCAGGATCTCTACGAACCCGGCTCCACCTTCAAACCGATCAACCTGGCCCTGGCCCTGCAGGAGAAAGCCATTGATCCCAATGGCAAGGTGGCCGACAACGGACGCTTGATGATTGGCGGTTGGCCAATCTTTAACCACGACCACAAAGGCAACGGGGTCATCGACTTCCCCACCGTGCTGCAGGTGTCCAGCAACATCGGCATGGTGCAGGCCATGAAGCATGTGAAGCGCGATCGCTTCTGGTACTGGCTGCATAGCTTTGGCATCGACACCACACCCGACACCGACCTACCGGGAGCCGTTGCGGGAGAACTGAAGGCCAAGGCCGACTTCATCAGCCAGCCCATCGAATCGGCGGTGGCGTCCTTTGGCCAGGGCTTCTCGCTGACGCCGCTGAAACTGCTCCAACTCCACGCGATGCTGGCCAATGGAGGCCGGCTTGTGAGCCCCCACATCACCAGGGGCCTGCGTTCCGGTGATGGCCTGGCCGCCGCCTCCCCATCGAGTGGGATTCCCCTGCTGGATCCAGGGGTCACGCAAACGGTGATGCGCTGGATGGAAACGGTGGTGGAAAAAGGGAGCGGCAAGGGGGCCCGCATCCGGGGCTATCGCATTGGGGGCAAAACCGGCACGGCCCAGAAAGCAGAACGGGGGGTTTACATCCCCGGGGCAAGGATTTGCAGCTTCGTGGCCCATTTGCCGATCGACAACCCCCGCTATGTGGTGTTGGTGGTGATCGATGAACCCCAAGGCGGCAATGCCTACGGCTCCACCGTGGCCGTTCCCGTGGCCAAACAGATCATTGATGCGCTGCTGGTGCTGGAGCACATTCCGCCATCGCCCCCCAAAGCAGCGAATCCAGCCTGAACGGGGCCGGGTCTTGATCTGCCCCGCCTTCAAGGAGTTGACGTGCTCTTCAGGAAAGCCGGCTTGAATCAGCCAGCGTGTGTGGCTGTTCCCTGAAGCTTCCAGTTGTGATTGGGCACAGCAAAAACGCCCTGGCTAGCGTGCCTTCCATCAGGGTTTGCTTCCCCGTCATCCGCCATGGCCAATCTGCTCGATCAACTCGCCGCCATGACCGTGGTGGTGGCCGATACCGGCGACATTGACGCGATCAAACAGTTCACGCCGCGTGATGCCACCACCAACCCCTCGTTGATCCTGGCCGCCGCCCAGATCCCCACCTACCAAAACCTGATCGACCGCTCCCTCAAGGAGAGCCGCGAAGTCATGGGAGCTGCCGCCTCGGCTGAAGAGGTGGTGCGTGAAGCCCTCGATGAAATCTGCGTCACCTTCGGCAAGGAAATCCTCAAGATCGTGCCCGGCCGCGTTTCCACCGAAGTGGATGCCAGGCTCAGCTACGACACCGAGGCCACCATTGCCAAGGCGCGCAAGTTGATCGGCTTGTATCGCATGGCGGGCATTGGCACCGACCGGGTGCTGATCAAAATTGCCTCCACCTGGGAAGGCATCAAGGCCGCCGAAAAACTTGAACGGGAAGGGATCCACTGCAATCTCACCCTGCTGTTTGGTTTCGCCCAAGCCGTGGCCTGCGCCGAAGCCGGCGTGACCCTGATCTCCCCCTTCGTGGGTCGAATTCTCGATTGGTACAAAAAAAGCACTGGCCGCGATAGCTATCCAGGTCCGGAAGATCCCGGCGTGCTTTCGGTGAGCAAGATCTTCAATTACTTCAAAACCTACGGCTACAAAACCGAGGTGATGGGAGCCAGTTTCCGCAACACCGATGAAATCATTGAGCTCGCCGGTTGCGACCTGCTCACCATTTCACCGGGTCTTCTGGATCAACTGCGCCAAACCGACGGGGTGCTCGAGCGCAAACTCAACGGCTCCAGCCCCGAAGCCACCGAACAGCAAATCCACCTCAACGAACCCGAGTTTCGATCGATGCTCGCCGCCGATGCCATGGCCACCGAAAAACTCGATGAGGGCATCCGGGGTTTCACCAAGGCCATTGAAACCCTCGAGGCCCAGCTCGCCCATCGCCTCGCCGAATTGGAAGGTGGGGCCGCTTTTGGCCATGCGGTGCATGAAATCTTCCTCCTCAACGACCTTGACGGGGATGGCTGCATCAGCCGCGAGGAGTGGCTGGGCAGTGACGCGGTCTTCGATGCCCTCGACACCGACCAGGACGGCAGGTTGCTGCCAGCCGATGTGCGCGGTGGACTCGGCGCCGCCCTGGCCTTAATCACCCCTTGAGGTGGATCAGGCAAGATTCACCAGAATCCCTTTGCTGAAGCCCTTCACCCGTGAACGCCCTCGACACCATGCGCGCCTTGGCCAGCACCGGAGAGGTGATGACCGTGGAGCCAGGAGAGCAGATTTTTGGGGCAGGGGAGTCGGGCCATTGCATGTATGGCCTGCTGGAGGGCTCGGTGATGCTGAGCTGGAATGGCGAACAGGGCCATGAGCAGATCAACGCCGGTGACGTGTTCGGCGCTGGGGCGCTGGTAACCAGTGCCCACCGCCGTTACGGCAGCGCCAAGGCGATCACGCCTTGCAAGCTGCTGAAAATGAACCGCGAGAAATTCCTGTTTGCCGTTCAGGAATCGCCGATGTTTGCCCTGGAGCTGCTGGGCTCGATCGATGAGCGGCTTCGCCAACTCAAGGACTGCACCAAAAGCTGAGCATTCCGGCTGGCGAGCTAGCGGCCACCGCCTTGAAACAACAGGCGTTTGATCACCCGCTGGGCAATGTCGCCATAGCCCATCTCGCCTGAGAGGATCTGGGCAATCCGCTGGGGTGCCGTGGGACGCTTGACGCCCAGCTGGTAGCCCACCTTCGGCAGGCGATAGAAGACCTGGGCAATGCGTTTGCCCCAGGCCATCGACTCTCCCCAATCGGCTCGCATCTGAGCACTGTAGGTGGCGAGGGCTTGGGCATGGCCCGCCAACCATGGATCAAGGGCCTCGGCGGCCCGACAACCGCTGAGCAAGGCCGGGCGGATGCCTTCGGCGAGGAAGGGATCACACAAAGAGGCCGCATCTCCCACGGCCACAGCCCCTTCGCACGCTCCCGAACCATGCAGGGGATGGTGGCCATCCCAGATACGCAGCTGACCAACGCGGCGGACACCCGCCGTGGCCGCAAAGCCGAGGCTGGGCAACACCTGCGAGAGCACCGCATCGCTATCGGCTGCCTCGCGGCCGATGAAGGTGCCCACGCCAATGCTGTAGCCCCCCTCGCGCGGGAAGGCCCAACAGAAGCCATGGCGCACCAAACCAAACTCAAAACGGGCCACGTGGGGTTCAGCCACGGGCCCCTCCACGTCCACGGACACGGTGGAGGCATAGCGGGGTTTGGCCGGCCCCAACCCCAACTGGCTCGCCAAAGCTGACGCGGAGCCATCGGCTACCACAACGGCCCTTGCGGCGAACACCTGCTCAGGGCCAGGTCTCTGACCCGTTGGATCGGCGTCCACCGCGGCCACGTGCCAGACACCACCAGGATCACGGCTGGCGCCCACCACGCGCACCCCCTGATGGAACAGGGCCCCAGCGGCTTGGGCCTGCTGCATCAAGTAGCCATCAAACACCGAACGGCGCACGATCCAAAACGGCGAATC
>JBEDHM010000067.1:0-4061 GCA_041174105.1 Cyanobacteriota bacterium
ACCGAATTGCATGTTCCTGTGGATCAGCCGATTACCTTCCGCCTCGTGTCGGAGGATGTGATTCATGGCTTCTTCATCCCCGCCTTCCGTCTCAAGCAAGATGTGATTCCAGGCCGGGCGATTAACTTCAATATCACCCCAACCCGGGAAGGGCGTTACCGTTTACGGGACTCCCAATTCAGTGGAACCTGGTTTGCCGCCAACCAAGCGGATGTGGTTGTGGAGAGCGAGGCTGCCTACCAGCAATGGCTGCAGCAGGCAGCCTCCCAACCCCTCCAACCTGGCATCAGTGACGCTGTTCAGCAGTATCAAGATCGCCAGAAGTTGAAAAGTCCCGGTTGGGCCACGGTGGTTCCCGCGCCTCCCCCCCAGGTGAACGTTCCCGGATCCAATACCCTGCCGCACGAGGCCTGAGCCCGATGACATCCGCCAGTTTCCCCCCCAATTACGCCCACCCAGAAGAGGGCTCCTGGACCCGCTATTTCAGCTTCAACACCGATGCCAAGGTGATCGGTATTCAGTACATCGTGCTGGCATTTTTCTACTTTTTGATCGGTGGTTTGCTTGCCATGATCATTCGTGGAGAACTGATCACTCCTGCGGCCGATCTTGTGGATCGTACGGTCTACAACGGCATCTACACGATGCACGGAACCATCATGCTGTTCCTGTTCATCTTTCCTGTGCTCAACGGACTCAATAACCTGTTGATCCCCACCATGATCGGTGCTCCCGACATGGCCTTTCCCAGGCTCAACGCTGTTGCCTTTTGGCTAGTGCCGATTTTTGGCACCTTGCTGATTGCCAGTTTCTTTGTGCCCGGCGGCCCTGCCTACTCAGGCTGGTGGTCCTACCCCCCGGTGAGCATTCAGAACCCCATCGGCCACTTCGTGAATGGTCAGGGCCTGTGGCTCACGGCCGTGGCACTGTCCGGTGTGTCCTCGATCATGGGTGCGGTCAATTTTGTGACCACAATCCTTCGGATGCGTGCCCCCGGGATGGGGTTCTTTCGCATGCCAGTGTTCTGTTGGACAGCCCTGGCTGCCCAGAGTTTGCAGCTCATTGGATTGCCGGCGCTCACCGGTGGCGCCGTGATGCTGCTGATGGATCTCACCTTTGGCACCAGCTTCTACCGGCCCGAAGGCGGTGGAGATCCGGTGCTTTACCAGCACTTTTTCTGGTTTTATTCCCATCCGGCTGTCTATGTGATCATTTTGCCGGTCTTTGGCATCTTTTCAGAGCTGTTTCCGGTTTATTCGCGCAAGCCTCTGTTTGGCTATGTGTATGTGGCGCTGGCCTCTTTTATCATTGTGGGCTTGGGTTTGATTGTGTGGGTGCATCACATCTTTCCCAGTGGTGTAGCCCAGTGGATGCGCAACTTCTTCATGTTCAGCACCATGCTCATTGCCGTACCCACGGGAGTCAAAGTGTTTGCTTGGCTCGGCACCATCTGGCGCGGCAAGTTGAGGCTCACCACCCCCATGCTGTTTTGTCTGGGTGGTCTGTTTAACTTCGTTTTCGCCGGTGTGACCGGGGTGATGTTGGCCACCGTTCCCGTGGACATCCATGTCAGCAATACCTACTTTGTGGTTGGCCATTTTCACTATGTGATCTATGGCGCTGCGGTGATGGGTATTTTTGCCGCCATCTACCACTGGTTCCCCAAGTTCACGGGTCGCATGCCCTATGAGGGTTTAGGCAAGTTGCATTTCCTGCTCACCTTCATTGGTGCCAATCTCAATTTTCTGCCCATGCATCCCCTGGGCTTGATGGGCATGCCACGGCGGGTCTCTTCCTACGACCCAGAATTTGCCTTCTGGAACGTGCTTGCCAGCCTGGGAGCTTTCCTGTTGGGTGTGTCGATCATTCCCTTCCTGCTCAACATGGTGAGTTCCTGGGTTCGAGGTGATCGTGCTCCGGCCAATCCCTGGAATGCCATTGGCCTGGAGTGGTTGTTGCCCTCACCCCCCGCCGAAGACAACTTCGGTGACAACGTGCCCACTGTGATTTCCCGTCCCTATGGCTACGGCACAGGATTGCCGCTGGTGGAAAACCAGCAGGCCTATGAACGCGCCCTGCAGGAGGCCTGAGCCATGACCCTTTCCAATCCATCGGCCTCCCTTCCCGATCCCCAGCCAAGCCATGGCGAGGGGCACGGGGTCCACGCCAGCCACAACCTCACAGGCTTCATCATTTTTCTGTGCTCAGAAAGTGTGATCTTTCTGGCTTTTTTCAGTGGCTATGCCCTACTGAAAACCTCGGCCCTCGATTGGCTGCCTCCGGGAGTTGGGGGTCTGGAGGTGCACATGCCTTTGATCAACACGGTGGTGCTGGTTTCCAGCAGTGGCACCATCTACCTGGCCGAACGCTTCAAGGCCAAGGGCAGCATCCAGTTGTTTCGAGCGTTTTGGCTGCTGAGCATGGCGATGGGGGCCTATTTCCTCTATGGCCAATACGTGGAATGGAGCGGTCTTGAATTTGGCTTCACCTCTGGGACCTTTGGGGGCACCTTCTACCTGCTCACGGGGTTCCACGGCTTGCATGTGGCCACAGGCATTGGCCTGATGGGCCTGATGCTGATCAAATCGTTTATCCCCGGCAACTATGACGGTGGGGAACAGGGTGTGGAAGCTACATCATTGTTTTGGCATTTCGTGGATGTGATCTGGATCATCCTCTTTATCCTGATTTATGTGTGGCAATAACGGATGTTCCTATCCCATCCATCCAGGCCCCTGCCATCAAGTTATTGGGAGTTGACCGATGATCATTGACGACATCACCTACGACCTGATTGTGGTGGGCACCGGGGCTGCCGGTGCAACTTTGGCGGCCGAACTCGCCTCATCCGGCTTGAACGTCCTGCTTCTCGAAAGGGGGCATCAGCTGCCGATCGAGGATCAAAATGTTGCGGATGTGGGCCTGTTTCGCAAGGACCGTTACCACCCCAAAGAACAGTGGTTTGGGACGGATGGCGATCCCTTTTCCCCCCAAGCGATTTATGCCCTGGGCGGCAACACCAAGATCTGGGGCGGGGTGCTGGAGCGGATGCGCGAGAAGGAATTTGAGGGTTTGGCCCTACAGGAGGCCCATGCACCTGGTTGGGGTTTGCGTTATCAGGAGATGGCTCCCTGGTATGACCAGGCCGAAGCCCGGTATCGGGTCCATGGGCGCTCGGGTGTGGACCCAACCGAACCACAGCGACAGGCGGATTACGGCTTTGCCCCCAAACCGATTGAGCCGTTCTTAGAGGAATTGCGTGCTGGTTTGCAGCGCCACAACACCCATCCCTACGACCTCCCCTTGAGTTGGTCGGAATCCAGCGTGGATCCTTCAGGGGATGCCGAGTTGTTTGGTGTTGATCAGGCAGTTGCGCCCAACGGTGGCATCACCTTGCGCACCGGCACTGAGGTGACCCGGCTGCACGTCAACCCCTCAGGCAGTGAGGTGCGTGGCGTGGAAGCCAATGTGGATGGTCAGAGCTGGCTGTTTCTGGCCCATCACGTGGTGCTGGCAGCCGGGGCGTTCAACACAGCGGCGATTTTGTTGCGCTCAGCCACGGATCACCACCCCCGTGGTCTTTCCAATGGCTCTGATCAGGTGGGCCGCAACCTGATGCACCCCCAGCTCACCTCGATCCTGCAGTTGGCCGCTGAACCCAATTCGGGCCGCTATGCCCGCAGCCTGGGCGTGACCGATTTCCTCTGGGGCGATAAGAACGTGTCGTTTCCCCTGGGAACCCTCCACACCGGGGGCGGTGTGCTTCAAGACGCGCTGTTTGCCGAGTCGCCTCCGGTCCTTTCGTTGGTCACGAAGCTGCTGCCCAACATGGGTCTTGAACAATTGGCAGCCCGTTCGGTCAGCTGGTGGGCGATGAGCCCGGTGTTGCCCGATCGCCATAACCGGATCACCCTGCGTGGTGACCGGCTTCAGGTGACCTACCTCCACAACAACAGGGAAGCCCACGATCGCTTGGTCTATCGCTGGATCGACACCTTGAAGGATGTGGAGTCCGATCCCCTCACCCATGTGGTCAAGACGGCCCCCACCCATCCCCGGGG
>JBEDHM010000068.1:0-3545 GCA_041174105.1 Cyanobacteriota bacterium
CCACATCGCGCACCTCCACCTTCACCACCGGATTGCCCAGACCGGGGCTGACCCGATCGAGGCGCTCCCGCACCTGACTGGCCGCCACCTCCCCCTCCTGGCGCAATTGCTCGATGGGGTCGGCATCGCCCTGAAAGGCGGCGATCACATCCTTAGCCCCCCCCTTGCGGGCGCGATCCGCCACGGCCAGGCCCACCGGCAGCACCTCTTGCATCAGCTTGAGACGCAGGGCATTCAGGCGCTGCGCATTGGTGCGATCGGCGGCCATGGCGCAATCCTGACGCTGACAATGGCCCAGTCTGCCGCCCCTAGGGGGCAGGGCGTTGCAGCCCTGACGGCACGCCCGGAGAAACGATCACCTGGCGGCAATTCTGTTGGCTGCCCCACCACCAACCACCGGCCACCGCCACGGCCAGCAATGCAGCCAGGGGCAGCACCGCTTGGCGGGTGACATCCAGCGCCAACCATTCCATCCAGGCCCGCAGGGCGCGCTCACGATCGAACCGCCGCCGCGCCTTCTCCTCCACCCGCTCGCGGCGCCGCAGGGAGCGCATCACCCAGCGCTCAAACGCCCGCTTTTTGGTGACCGCCATCTTGCGCTCCACCTCGAGCAACTGGCCGGAGGTGAGCTCGGGGTTGAAGGTGCTGATCAGCTCCAGGCTCTTGAGGAACATCTCCACGGCCCCATCCTTGGCAGCGGCCTCGGCCGGATCCAGGAGCTCCCAGTCCAGCTCGGGATAGAACCGGCTGCGGTTGTTGATGATCTGGTCTTCCTGCAGCTGGCCCGGTTCCCTCAGCCAGCGGTCGGTGTTGGCATCAAAACGGCGCCAGTACAGGAAGGGATTGAGATAGATGGTTTTTCCCCCCAGCTGGATGCTGTCCTGCTGGAGCCGCCGTTGCAGCTCGGCATCACTGGCTGGGGCGCTGGTTGTCCCGGGGGCGGCAGTCACAACGGCTGGGCTGGGAGCCGATGGTATCGAAGCTGCGATGCCCCCGCTACTGCCGAGAGGGCTACTCCCACTCGATCGTGCCGGGGGGCTTGCTGGTGATGTCGAGCACCACCCGGTTCACGCCCTTCACCTCGTTCACGATGCGGTTGGAGATGGTCTCCAGCAGGTCGTAGGGCAGGCGCGACCAATCGGCGGTCATGCCATCTTCCGACGAGACGCAGCGCAGCACGATCGGAAAGGCGTAGGTGCGCTTGTCGCCCATCACGCCCACACTGCGCACCGGCAACAACACCGCAAAGGCCTGCCAGATCTCGTTGTACAGACCCGCATCGCGCACCTCCTCACGCACGATCAGATCCGCATCCCGCAGGATGTTGAGCTTCTCACTGGTGACTTCCCCCAAAATCCGGATCGCCAGTCCCGGCCCGGGGAAGGGGTGGCGCCCCACAATTTCCTGGGGCAGGCCCAGGCTGCGACCCACCTTGCGCACTTCGTCTTTGAACAGGCGGCGCAGGGGCTCCACCAACTTGAACTGGAGGTCTTTTGGCAGACCCCCCACGTTGTGGTGGCTCTTGATCTTCACCGCCACCCGCTCCCCTGTTTTGGGGTCGATGTTGGTGCCGGCACTCTCAATCACATCCGGATAGAGGGTGCCCTGGGCGAGGTAGTCGAAGGGCCCTAGGCGCTTGCTTTCCTCTTCGAACACGCGGATGAATTCGGTGCCGATCAGCTTGCGTTTTTCCTCTGGATCGGTCACACCAGCGAGCTTGCTGATAAAGCGCTCACGGGCATTGATGTATTCCACATTGATGTGAAAACGCTTGTCGAAAAACTCCACCAAAAACTCAGGCTCCCCTTTGCGCATGAAGCCCTGATCAATAAACATGCAAGTGAGCTGATCCCCAATCGCCTTGTGCAACAAGAACGCCAGGGTGGAAGAGTCCACACCGCCGGAGAGGGCGAGCAACACCCGCTTATCCCCCACCTGGGCCCTCACATCAGCCACCGCCTCATCAATGAAGGCGGCCGTGGTCCAATCAGCTTCACAGCCGCAGATGTGATACACAAAATTGCGCAACATCGCCATGCCGCAGCTGGAGTGCACCACCTCCGGATGGAACTGCACCCCATAAAGACGGCGCTGGTGATCGGCCACCGCCGCCTCGGGGGTGTTGTCGGTGTGAGCCAGCCGCACAAACCCCTCCGGCAGGCGCTCCACCGAATCGCCATGGCTCATCCACATCGTCGAGCCGTTGTCGACGTTGGTGAGCAGATCAATGGGGTCGTCGACAAACAAGGGGGCTTTGCCGTATTCAGCCCGGCCGGCGGCCACCACGGCTCCCCCCAGCTGTTGCACCATCAGCTGCATGCCGTAGCAAACGCCGAGCACCGGAATACCGAGATCCCAGATGGCGGGATCACACACCGGAGCCCCCTCTTCGTACACCGAGCTGGGACCGCCACTGAGGATGATGCCCTTGGGGGCCATCGCCCTGAGCTCCTCGGCGGTGGTGGTGTAGGCCATCACCAGGGAGAACACCTCCGTTTCCCGCACCCGCCGCGCGATCAACTCGGAATATTGGGAACCGAAATCCAGGATCACAATCGCCGGATAACGCGACGACTGGGAGGTGGGATCAAGGGCAGCTACTGAAGACATCCGAAGCAATCGGCCCAAGGCATTCGAACCACCCTAGGAGCCCCCTCGTTCGCCACCTGCAGCATCAATCGATGGGCGTCACCGCCATGGCAGTGAACAGCGCGTCCCCCACGGGCCCGCGAGCACAGATTTGGCGTCCCCGGTCAAACAGCACGGCTCCCACCGCCATGGCCTCACAGCCGTAGCGCGCCAGGTAGGCCTGGCTGCGTTGCTCAATGCGGGCCGCCAGCGTCTGACGCAACCGCCCTGCCCGCTCTGGCTCGGTAGCGGCGAGGTCCGCCAAGGCCTGCTCCACGGTGGGCGCCTGATGCAAGGCGAGCAGGGCCGGACCGGTAAGGCCATCGAGGGCCGCGAGGGCCGTGAGCACCTCAGCGCGGCCATCGGCCAGGTGGTGGTGGGTGTGAAAAATTCCACCCGCCAACTTGATCAGTTTTCCCTGGTAACCAAACAACAGCAGGCGGGCCACCCCGGCCTGGGCCGCGGCCACCAGCACCGGTCCCAGCCAATTGCCGGCCTTGAGCAACAGCGACGGCGGCAAGCCCACGCTGGGGGCTAAATCCAGGCCGTTTTCGCCGATCACCAGCACCAGATCCCCACCAAAACCCGGGGCCGCAACCTTTTGCCGCAGGCAGGCCAGGGTTTGCTCCAGTTGCTCGGGCGCCGCACTGCGCTGCACCAGGGCCTGGGTACCAATCAGGGCCAAACCCTCCACCACGCCAAAGGCGGCATTGCTGGTGCGATCCGCCAAGCGGCGGCCGGTGGGGAAGATCACCTGCAACCGCACACCCTGGTCGGCAGGCACCAGCGCTTTCAAATTGCGCTCGAGCAGATCGCGGGCGTAGCTCGACAGGCACAGCTGGCCTGTGGCGGCAAGGATCCCCGCCCCTTCGCCGGCCTCAATTACAAGCCAACTCCCCTCGGGGCTGGGGGAGCAC
>JBEDHM010000069.1:0-3019 GCA_041174105.1 Cyanobacteriota bacterium
CATGTGGTGGGCCGCCAACTGATCAGCAACACCAACGCCCCTGCCAAAGACAGCAGCATCGACGACCTGATCACCCGGCTGCGGCAACTGCCTGCCCCGGCGATCGCGGGCAGCTAGGCCCCGATCGGATCCAGGCGTGCCTGCAGGATCGCCTGGACAAAGCGGCGGCGGCGAAAACGGGTCCAAACCTCCGCCTGCTTAAAGGCTGGTCGCCGTTGCACCTGGGCCCACCAGGTCTGCAGATCCATCCGACTGACCAGGTTCCCTTCGCCAATCCAGGCCAGCCGCGCCAGCAGCACCGCCACCACGACATCGGCGGAGCTGAACCGCGGGCCAAACAGGCCCTCGCCCGGGCTCACCGGTGGCAACCCCTGCAAAAAGGTGCGCACCTCCTGCTGGCGCTGGGCCAATTTCTCTGGCGCCGAGCCCTCCGTGAAATAGGCCAGGCGCTGGCGGTTCTGCGCAGCCTTCGCCCGCAAACTCGCGCCCCCATCGGCGGCCGTCGCGGCCCGTTGATCCAGGCCCTCGGCCAGGCGCGCCAGCACCTTGGGCACGACCCGCGCCAGCAACGGTTGGGTGAGCAGCAGCTTGCCGAAGGTGAGATCTTCGATCGAGATGGCGTAATGGCCCTCAACCACGGCCCCAATCGGAGCCCGCAGGGCAGGCTCGCCATCCATCAAGGCTTCGCCTGCTTGGGCCGCGGCCCACTGCAGGATCGCCCGGCTGTCGGTGAGCAGCAGCCCCTCGCCCCGCAGGGTGGGCACGGTCATGTGGGGATTCAGCTGGCGATAGGCATCGCTGAGCTGCTGCTTGGCCAGGTGAATGTCGATCAGATGGCTGCGGTAGGGCACCCCGGCCTCCGCCAGGGCGAGCCTGGCCACCATCGAGTAGTACGACGGTGCCGCGTGCAACAACTCGAGCTGGGAGGTGGCCATCACGTGGTGGAGGATGGAACTGCTTCGCTTAGCGGACCCCGATGCTCCCGCATCCCCGCGGCTATCTCACCTTGGCCTGGTGCGGCCTGGTTGGCAACGCCCTGGTCATCCCCCTGATCGCGGTGATCTGCGTGTTGGATCCCACCTGGCGCACCGCCAACATTGCCGTTGGTGCTGGGGGCGTGCTGCCCGCTGCCGTGACCGGACTTGTGGCCAGCTGGGCCCTGTTGCGCTGGCAAGCCTGGGGCCAGATCGTGGCGATCGTGGCCCTGGCCATGGACTTGGCCATCGGCCTTCCCTACGGCATCGTGCGCCTGGCCCTGGTGAGTCAAGACCGGCCGCTGACCGCTGTGGTGGCAGCCCTGCTGTGGATCAGCTGCGCCGCAGCCCTGGTCTATTGGTGCCGGCCGAGTATTCGCCGCTACCTCACCTAGCAAGGGGCAATACCGGAACTTGTTGTGAATGTCACAGTCAACCGCCTTCCGGCTGGCCATGATCAGCATCGGGTGTAGCGAAGTGAACAGTGGCAAGCGTGCAAAGTCGTCGTTTTTCCAGTCCTGGCGCAGGGTCTTCGGGCTTGGGCCAAACCTGTTGGGCGTCGCCATCGCAGCGGCAGTACCGGCTCGTGGACAGCCAGGGGGAACCCCATCCGGTGCTCGACGATCTCTACGAATCCCTGGAGGCGGCCTGGGCCGAAGCCATGGGCTGGTGGCAAACCCAATCCGGATCCAGCCAGGGGCCCGTGGGAATCGGCGTGGAAGTGAGCACCGCCAGCGGCAGCTGGCGCACCCTGCGCCATCCGGGCTGCTGAACCAGCGCAGCCATTGGGCTGGGCTTGCTTCAGATCTGGGGTGGTTCGTGGTTCGCTGGGTACTGGTTGGCTGGGTACTGGTTGGCTGGTTGGCCCCCGTTCCCCTTCCCAGGGGCTGGGCTCCCGCTGCGGCCTTGGCGATGGAGCCCCCGCAGCCGGCGGGTGAGGTCTGTGCCCCCATCCAGCAAGGGGAGGTGGAAGCCCTGTTTGAGCGCTGGAACCAGGCCCTAGCCAGCGGCCAGCCCGAAACGGTGAGCGCGCTCTATGGCGAAGGGGCCCTACTGCTGCCCACCCTCTCGGCCGACAGCCGCACCACCCCCGAAGCCATCAACGCCTATTTCCGCCAGTTCCTGGCCCGAAGCCCCCAAGGGGAGGTCACCAGTCGCCAAATCCTGTTGGGCTGCAACCAGGCGATCGATGCGGGCACCTATCGCTTTTCGCTCCACAATCCCGACGCCGTGGTGGAGGCCCGCTACACGTTTGTGTATGGCTTTGATGGGGCCCATTGGCGGATCCTGCACCACCACTCGTCCCTGGTGCCCTCCTAAATCAGCCCACCTGCACCCCTTTCCAGAAGGCAACGCGGCCCTTGATCTGCTTGGCGGCGTCCTTGGGATCGGCGTAAAACCAGGCGGCGTTCTGGTTCACCTGGCCCCCGACCACCACGTTGTAATAACCGGCCGTTCCTTTCCAGCCGCACACGGTGGTGTGGTCGGACGGCTGGAGGCAAGCCGGATCGACCGCATCGAAGGGGAAGTAGGCGTTGCCATCCACCGTGACGATGTCGTCACTGCTGGCGATCACCTGGCCATTCCATTGGGCTTGCATGCTGGAGCCGGCTTTTGGGCCGAAAAGCTAGCGGGCCGCCAGCACCGGAGGCGCCATCAACGGCGGCAAATGGGGGGTGGGATCGATGGCCTGGAGCTGGGCACCCCGCTGGCGCAACTCGAAGTGCAGATGGGGGCCGCTGGCGGCACCACTCATCCCCACCGCCCCGAGTTGCACGCCCTGCTCAAGCGAATCGCCCTCATGCACATCGACCCGGCTGAGGTGGGCGTAGAGGGTTTCCAGGCCATTGCCGTGATCCAGCAGCACGGTGATGCCATAGCCACTCACCGATCCCACCAGCAGCACCCGTCCAGCCAGGGCCGCCAGCACGGGCGTGCCGGTGGCCGCGGCCAGATCCACCCCCGTATGCATTCGCCAGGCTGCCTTGGCGCTCGAGTAACGCCAGCCCCAGGGATCCATCGATTCCGCCAAGGACCCCAGGGGG
>JBEDHM010000070.1:0-7790 GCA_041174105.1 Cyanobacteriota bacterium
GAGCAACCCGCCCCAGAACAGACCGCCCCAGCACCATCCAGCGCAGAGCAGCTCAGCCCAGCCGCCGCTCCCGTGCTGGAGCTTGGTCTCACCCCAACGCCGAGCGCCGGCTTCCAGGGCGACATCCAGCTCTGAACACCTCAGCTGCCGGTGTCCCGGAAGCCAGGCACAATGGGCGGATTGATGCCCCCCCGTTGATGAACCCGCTCCTGTTGCCCGCGCGGAGCTGCGCCAATGGTCTGGGGCTGGCTTGGTGGGCACGGGTGGAAACCCGTTCTCCAGATGTCACCTACTGGTTTGGCCCGTTTTTGCGCCGTCGCACCCTGGAGAGCCAGTTAGCACCCTTTCTGAGCGATCTCAGGGCCGAAGGTCCTGCCTCCGTGGAATACACGCTGGAGCGCACCAGGCGCACCGAACCTCTCACCGAACCCCTCGGTTGATCCCCGCCAGTGTCCGGCTGATAGCGTCCAGATCATCTGGTTGGTAGCTCGATGGGAATCGCCACATGGCGTGAGCAATTGCGCAAGGGCGAGGTGTCAGCCCGTGAGCTCACCGACCACCACCTGGACCGAATTGCGGCCGTGGAAGGCCGTGTGCATGCCTTCCTCGAGGTCACGGCCGATCGGGCCCGAGCCGATGCCGATCGCATCGATGAAGCCCGCTCCCGCGGCGAGAGCCTCCCCCCCCTGGCGGGCATTCCCCTGGCGATCAAGGACAACCTCTGCACCCAGGGCATCCGCACCACCTGCTCCAGCCGGATGCTGGAGTCGTTTGTGCCCCCGTATGAGAGCACCGTCACCGAGCGGCTTTGGCAAGCTGGCGGGGTGCTGCTCGGCAAGACCAATCTCGATGAGTTCGCCATGGGCAGCTCCACCGAGACGTCGGCCTTTGGGCCCAGTTGCAATCCCTGGAATCCCGACAAGGTGCCGGGGGGCAGCTCCGGTGGCAGCGCCGCGGCGGTGGCGGCCGGCGAATGCCAAGCCTCGCTGGGCTCGGATACGGGCGGTTCGATTCGCCAGCCCGCAGCCTTTTGCGGCGTGGTGGGCCTCAAACCCACCTATGGCCGGGTCAGCCGCTATGGCTTGGTGGCGTTCGCCAGTTCGTTGGATCAGGTGGGCCCCTTCACCACCAGCGTTGCCGATGCCGCTGAGCTCCTGCAGGTGATCGCCGGGGAAGACCCCCGCGATTCCACCTGCCTCAAGGTGCCCGTGCCCGATTACGTCGCGGCCCTGGCCCAGCCCGTGGCAGGCCTGCGGGTGGGCCTGGTGCGTGAGTGTTTCGAAGCGGAGGGGCTGGATCCCCAGGTGAAGGCCTCCGTGCTGGCGGCGGCTGAGCAGTTGCAGGCCCTCGGCTGTGAGCTGGTGGACGTGAGCTGTCCACGCTTCAACGACGGCATCGCCACCTACTACGTGATTGCACCGTCGGAGGCTTCGGCCAACCTGGCTCGCTACGACGGGGTGAAATACGGCTACCGGGCCCCCGATGCCCAGAGCTTGGCTGAGATGACAGCCCGCAGCAGGGCTGAGGGCTTTGGGGATGAGGTGCAGCGCCGCATTTTGATCGGTACCTACGCCCTCTCGGCTGGCTATGTGGATGCCTACTACAAAAAAGCCCAGCAGGTGCGCACCCTGATCCGCCGTGACTTCGATCGGGCGTTTGAGACGGTGGATGTGTTGCTCACCCCCACCTCCCCCACCACGGCCTTTGGCTTTGGAGCCCACCGCGAGGATCCCCTGGCGATGTATCTGGCCGATCTGCTCACCATTCCGGCCAACATGGCCGGGCTGCCTGCGATCAGCCTTCCCTGCGGCTTCGATCTGCAGGGATTGCCGATCGGGGTTCAGCTGATCACCAACGTGCTCGAGGAGCCCCGCTTGCTGCAGGTGGCCCATCACTACGAAGGGGCGGCGCGGGTGATGGCGAATCGGCCGAAGGCGGATCTGGTGCCCTGAACCGGCCAGGCTCTGCCACCAGATCTGGTGGCAGAAGACCCGAACTGGCAGTTCCCACACTGGATCTTGCGCCTCTCCCTTAGCCTGGGGATCCATCCAGGCTGTGCCCTTGGCATTCGTTCCGCTCCACAACCACAGCGACTACAGCCTCCTGGATGGGGCCAGTCAGCTGCCGGCGATGGTGGATCGGGCGGTGGCGCTTGGCATGCCGGCCTTGGCCCTCACCGACCACGGGGTGATGTATGGGGCGATCGAGCTGCTCAAGCTCTGCTCCAAGGCGGGCATCAAGCCAATCATTGGCAATGAGATGTACGTCATCAATGGCTCCATTGATGATCCCCAGCCCAAAAAAGAACGCCGCTACCACCTGGTGGTGTTGGCCAAGAACGCCACCGGCTATCGCAACCTCGTCAAGCTCACCAGCATCAGCCAATTGCGGGGCATGCGCGGTCGCGGCATTTTTGCCAGGGCCTGCATCGACAAAACCCTTCTCAAGCAATACAGCGAAGGCCTGATTGTGGCCACGGCCTGCCTGGGGGGGGAAATTCCCCAGGCGATCCTGCGTGGTCGGCTGGATGTGGCCCGCGACGTGGCCCGCTGGTACCAGGAGGTGTTTGCCGATGACTTCTACCTGGAAATCCAGGACCACGGCGGGATCGAAGATCGCATCGTCAATGTGGAGATGGCTCGCATCGGGGCCGAGCTGGGGATTCCCCTGATCGCCACCAATGACGCCCATTACCTCAGCGCCCAGGACGTGGAAGCCCACGACGCGCTGCTGTGCGTGTTGACGGGCAAGTTGATCAGTGATGAAAAACGCCTGCGCTACACCGGCACCGAATACATCAAGGGTGAAGACGAGATGCTCGCCCTGTTTGGCGATCACCTTGAGCCCGCGGTCATTGCCGATGCCGTCGCCAACACCGCCAAGGTGGCCGAGAAGGTGGAGGCCTACGACATCCTGGGCCGCTACCAGATGCCCCGCTTCCCGATTCCAGATGGGCATACGGCGGTGAGTTATCTCACCGAGGTGACGGAGCAGGGGTTGCGGGATCGGCTGGATTTGGATGCCGATCAAGCCTTTGATCCCACCTACGGCGAGCGTTTGGCCTTTGAGCTGCAGGTGATGGAGCAGATGGGTTTTCCCACCTACTTCCTGGTGGTGTGGGATTACATCCGTTTTGCCCGCGAGAGCGGCATCCCGGTGGGACCCGGCCGGGGGTCGGCTGCTGGCTCGTTGGTGGCCTACGCCCTGGGGATTACCAACATCGACCCGGTGCAAAACGGTTTGTTGTTTGAGCGGTTCTTGAACCCAGAACGCAAATCGATGCCTGATATTGATACCGACTTCTGCATCGAGCGCCGCGGTGAGGTGATTGATTACGTCACCCAGCGTTATGGCGAAGACAAGGTGGCGCAGATCATCACCTTCAACCGCATGACCTCCAAGGCGGTGCTCAAGGATGTGGCTCGGGTGCTCGACATCCCCTATGGCGATGCGGACCGGCTGGCGAAGCTGATCCCCGTGGTGCGCGGTAAGCCCGCCAAGCTCAAGGAGATGATTGGCGCTGATTCGCCGGCCCCCGAATTCCGCGAGAAATACCAGGCGGATCTGCAGGTGAAGCGATGGGTTGACATGGCGATGCGCATCGAGGGCACCAACAAGACCTTTGGCGTCCATGCAGCAGGTGTGGTGATTGCAGCCGACCCCCTCGATGAACTGGTGCCGCTGCAGCGCAACAACGACGGCCAAGTGATCACCCAGTACTTCATGGAAGACGTGGAGTCGATGGGCCTGTTGAAAATGGACTTCCTCGGGCTCAAGAACCTCACCATGATCGACAAAACGGTTGATCTGGTGGCCCAAAGCAGTGGCGAACGGGTGGATCCCGACGCCTTGCCCCTCAACGACCCACTCACTTACTCCTTGCTTGCACGGGGAGATCTTGAGGGCATCTTCCAGCTGGAATCCAGTGGCATGCGCCAGATCGTTCGCGATCTCAAGCCTTCTTCGCTGGAAGATATTTCATCGATCCTGGCCCTTTACAGACCAGGCCCCCTGGATGCCGGGCTGATTCCCAAATTCATCAACCGCAAGCATGGCCGTGAGCTGATTGATTTTGCCCACGTCAAGCTCGAGCCGATCCTGCGGGAGACCTACGGAATCATGGTCTACCAAGAGCAGATCATGAAGATTGCCCAGGACTTGGCGGGCTATTCCCTGGGTGAGGCTGATTTGCTACGCCGGGCGATGGGTAAGAAGAAAAAAAGCGAGATGGAAAAACACCAAAGCCAGTTTGTGGATGGTGCTACCCAGCGGGGTGTGGATCCCCGCGTTGCTGAAGCCCTGTTTGAGCAGATGGTGCTGTTTGCCGAGTATTGCTTCAACAAAAGCCATTCCACGGCCTATGGCGCCGTGACCTACCAAACCGCCTACCTCAAGGCCCACTATCCGGTGGCCTACATGGCGGCGCTGCTCACCGTGAATGCCGGTGCCAGCGACAAGGTGCAGCGCTACATCGCCAATTGCAATGCGATGGGCATCGAAGTGATGCCTCCGGATGTGAATGCATCGGGCATTGATTTCACCCCGGTGGGTGATCGGATTTTGTTTGGCCTTTCGGCGGTGCGCAATCTCGGCGATGGGGCGATCCGTCAGCTGATCGAATCGCGTCAAAGCGATGGTCCCTTTGCGTCGCTGGCGGAGCTCTGTGATCGAATCCCGGGACAACAACTCAACCGCCGTGCCTTAGAGGCGCTGATCCACTCCGGTGCCCTCGACAGCCTGGAGCCCCAGGCCAACCGCGCCCAGTTGATGGCCGATCTGGACCTGGTGGTCGATTGGGCCAGCTCCAGGGCCAAGGATCGGGCCAGTGGCCAAGGCAATCTGTTTGATCTGCTCTCAGCAACCCCCTCCCCTGACGCTGGAGCCTCTGCCCCGTTGGGGGTGGGCAGCGACTGCAGCACGGCCCCGAAGGCCGCCCCCGTGCGCGACTATCCGCCCACCGAAAAGCTCAGGCTGGAGAAGGAGTTGGTGGGTTTCTACCTGTCCGATCACCCGCTCAAGCAACTGGCCAACCAGGTGAAATTGCTCTCCCCCATTGCCTTGGGCAATCTCGATGAGCTTGCCGACAAGGCCAAGGTGAGTGCGGTGGTGATGGTGCCGGAGCTGCGCCAGGTGACCACCCGCAAGGGCGATCGCATGGCGGTGCTGCAGCTCGAGGATCTCACCGGATCCTGTGAAGCGGTGGTGTTTCCCAAGAGCTACGCCCGGCTGGCCGACCACCTGATGGTGGATGCCAGGTTGTTGGTGTGGGCCTCGGTGGATCGCCGCGACGAGCGGGTGCAGCTGATCGTGGACGATTGCCGCAGCATTGACGATCTCAAGCTGTTGATGGTGGAGCTTCCTGCTGAGCAGGCCGCCGACATTGCCATCCAGCACCGTCTGCGTGAATGCCTGCACCGCCACAAGCCTGCCCAGGAGGAGGGGGGCGCCAGGGTGCCGGTGGTTGCCATGGTTCGCCACAACAACCAAACCCGGTTTGTCCGCTTGGGGTCCCAGTTCTGCGTTTCTGATGTGGATGCCGCCCTCGACACCCTCACCCACGCTGACTTCCAGGCCCGGATCAGTGCCCCCCTGGTGGCTGCCTAGCTGGTCTGCCTGAGCCGTGGGGCGCCTTAGTTTGAGGGGTTGTTGCGCATCGCCTTGATTGAGCTGCGCAAGCGGCTGATATTCACACCGATCTGCTCAGCCCCCAGCAGCGATCCTGGTGCCTCTTCCCAGCTGGCGGAAAGCACCCCATAGCTGAGCCCCAGCACTCCCAGCAAAAAACAGGCCCCCGAGGAGGCCAGGGTGACACCGGTTGGGATATCTGCAATCTGGCGGCTCACGAGCAGATAGCTGCCGATGAACACACCCATGCCCATCACGGTGGGCACGCCCGTGGCCAAGGCAATGCGGCGGGCCATTCGGTTGGCCACGGCCTCAGGGATCACCTGCTGGCGGCTGCTCTTCGCTGGGCTCTTGGGTTTGGATGGTGCTGGGGCCGGCTTAGGGCCCATGCCCTTGCCGCTACTGCCTTGGCCGGCCATGGCGAGGATTCCTGAATCAGCCGCGAATGCCGAGTTTGGCAATCAAGGTGCTGTAACGCTCCTGGCTGATACCCCGCAGGTAGCTCAGCAGACGCTTGCGGCGGCCGATCATTTTCAGCAGCCCTTGGCGAGAGGAGAAATCGTGCTTGTTCTTTTGCAGGTGCCCGGTCAGTTGGCTGATCCGCTCGCTCAGCATGGCCACCTGCACTTCCACCGAGCCGGTGTCGGTGCCATGGGTCTGGTGACCGTTGATCAGTTCCTGCTTTTTGGTGATGGTGAGCGGCATGGGCGGGGTCGTGAAACGCAGGTCGTGCCCAAGTGGGCACCGGCGGGGCAAACAAAGAGCTTACCGCCCAGGGGGTCAGGCCACGTCTCGCGAAAGCCAGCGCAGGCACTCGCGAATCCAATCATCGGCCAGGCCCCCTTCCGCCAGGGCTTGGGAGGCCACGGCGCGGATTGCCCTCTGGATTTCCAGGGCTTCGTAGCCCAGGGCTCCGAGGGTGAGCTGCACCTCATCGCGTTGGGCATCCCCCAGGACGCCCCCCTCTGCGATCTCGTCCCCTTCCTGGCTTGCCTCCAGTTGGCCCAGAAAGCGTTGTTGCAAGCGGGTGCGCAATTCCACCGCCAGCCGTTCGGCCGTGCGCTTCCCTACCCCCGGGGCCTGGCTCAGGCGGCGTAGGTCGGCATGCACGATGGCCTGCACCAAGTCCATCGGCGCCAGATTCCCCAGCAAGCCAAGGGCCAGCTGGGGACCAACGCCGCTAACGGCCACCAGCTCGCGAAACAAATCCCGTTCCTGTCTGGTGCCAAAGCCATAGAGGGTCCAGCCGTCCTCGCGAATGGCCGCATGGATGTGCAGGCTGAGCAGGCTTCCTTCGGCCGGCATGGCCTGCCATTGGCGCTGGTGCACCTGAACGTCGTAGCCCACGCCCTGGCAGCGCAGCTGCAGGCCATAGCGCTTGTCCTGCTGCCATGGATCCGCGAGTTCCCCTTGCAGCCAGCCGATCATGGGAGCAGTGAATGGTTCCCCATGCTGCCCGCCCTGACCACGGCCAGCCATCGTGCTGGCGTCCTGCTCCGCTGGTTGCGCCGTCGCTTCAGCCAGGTTGGGGCTGGGGCCCTGCTCGCCCTCGTGCTGCTGGTGCCGTTCAGCCTCGAGGGCTGCAGCGGCCGCTCCCAGCCCTCTGCCGGCGTGGTGCAGAGCGCCTTGGCGTTGCAAATTCAGCTCACCCAAGAGGCAATCGCCGCCGCTTTGCAGGTGAAGCCCCCTGGCAATCCCGAGGTGCGCCATGTGCGCATTGCCCAGCAAGAGCCCATGCGCATTGGCGAGGGGCGCGGGGTGAAGGTGGTGGGGCAATTCGACTGGCGCTTGCCCGGTGATCCCGAACGGATCGACAGCCCCTTTGAGATTTTTCTTCAGCGCGGGGAGCGCGGCCAGAGTTGGCGCCTGGCCCGGCCCCAAGGGGGCGCCGATTCCAGCGCCCAAGCCTGGATCACCGATCCGCTGCCGGTTTAGGCGGACCCAGGCTGAGGACCGTGGCGACTAGCACCAGGCCGGCGCCAGCCACGGTCCAGCCATTGGTGGGTTCACCAAACACCAGCCATCCCCACACCCCCGCAAACACCACTTGCACGTAGCTGATGGCCGTTGCCCTCGCTGCCGGCAGGGCCATCAGTCCCCGGGTCAGATACACCTGGCCCACCTGGGTGAACACCCCCACCCCCACCAGCCAGAGCCATTCGATC
>JBEDHM010000071.1:0-7287 GCA_041174105.1 Cyanobacteriota bacterium
CATTGAAGGGCTCCGCAGCTAAGGGACCAGCTCCCTGCCCTCTCGGTGGTTGTTTGGGCTTGGGAGGCCTGGTCAGGCTCCGTAAACTGCGCCAAACGCAACCTGCCCATGGCCGCCGAGAGCTCCGCTCCCACGCCTCGCCCCAACCGCCCCTGGAGTTGGGTGGATCTTGGGGCCGCCGCCGCCGTTGTGTTGGCCGCAGGTGGCGTGATCTGGAGCCCCAAGCTCAGCACGGCCGTTGCGAAAGCAACCGGTGCCCTCACCCCGGTCACCGTGAGCGTGGATCTGCGCGGTGTCCCTGTGGCCGACCCCGCAGCCTTGATTGCCGAGGCAAGGAAGGAGGGCAAGGTGGCGATCGTGATTCGCAACCAACCCCACGGATCGGTGGCGATCAAGCAGGTGTTGCAGCTTCCGCGCATGCTCACCGCCGTTCAGCCCAATGGCACGGTTGTCAGTGCTGTTGATCCCAACCAAAAATATCTGGCCAGCCTCGACGCCCGCTTCGTGCTCGAGGGTCAGGGCCGTAAGAGTGGCGGTGGTGTGGTGTTTGGCAACCAGAACCTCAAAATCGGCACCCCGGTAGAAATTGAGGGCAACAATTTCCGGATCACGGGTACCGTGACCGACCTCCAGATCAACGCCCGCTGAGATGGGTGTGTTGCCGCGCTTGGCCCGATTTCAAGGCAGCAGGATCAGCCATCAGCGCTTGAAGGCCTGGGTTCAGCCCCCCCGTGCGCTGCTGCCCCTACTGGCCGTACCCCTGGTCAGCTCCCTGGGGCTAGCCCCGCCCAGTCGTGCCCAGGAGCTGGCGCCGCTGGATGCACCAGCGATGGCCTCCCTGCCGCCGGCGCCCCCGCCGATTGGCCTTCCCCTGCTTGCGCAGCAGGTCAGTTGCCCTGCCTTGCAGCAACGGATCCTGGCGGCGGTTGGAGCGGAGGCCCCGGTCTGGAGCATCACGGTGGCCGATCCCCAGGGCCATTTGCTCGCCGATCTCAACGGCCAGCGGCCGCGCATCCCGGCTTCCAACCAGAAGTTGATCAGCACGGCCTTTGCCCTCGACCAACTCGGACCTGATTACCGCCTGGCCACCCAGCTGTGGCGGTTGCCCAGCGGGAGCTACCGCCTGATTGGCCAAGGGGATCCCGACCTTGCCCTGCCCCAGTTGCAGCGTTTTGCCAAGTTGGCCCTTGGCAGCGGGGGCGGGGGCGGTGAGTTGCCTTCCCTGGTGACCCTCGAGCTGGCGGAGGAGCCCTCCCAGGCCTGGTGGCCCCAGGCCTGGGGCTTTGACGACCGCACCACGGCCTATGGCGCCCCGATCACACGCCTGGCCCTAACCAGCAATGCCATCAATGCCGCGGTGATGAATCCCCCGCAGCGTTTGCAATCCCTGCTGCAGAAAACCCTTGCCCAGCAGGGGGGCACCAAGGTGCAACTGCGGATGGTTTCATCAAGAGACCCCATGCCCAGTGCCGCCGTGTTGCTCCATGAGGAGAGCTCGGCTCCGATGCACAACCTGCTCAGCCTTGCCAATACCGAGAGCCACAACTTCACAGCTGAGGTCTTGCTGCGTCAGGGAGCTGGCACCTGGGATTTGGCCGAGGCCCGGCAACGGGAAATGCGCTGGCTGGCCCAGCAGGGCTTGCCCATGCAGGGGGTGAACGTGGCCGATGGCAGTGGTCTAGGCCGGGACAACCGCGTCACCAGTCGGCTGTTGGCGAGCCTGCTCCTGCGGATGAGTCAGCATCCCTACGGACGCAATTACGTGGCCTCGATGGCCATTGCAGGCAAGCGCGGCACCCTCCGCCACCTCTACATGGGTACGCCCCTGCAGGGCCACTTCTACGGCAAAACCGGCACGATTACCGGTGTCAGGGCGATCAGTGGGGTGCTCGACACCGTCGATGGGCCCCGCTTCATCAGCGCAATCAGCAACGGAGCCGGAGCCCCCAACGACACCATTGGTCAGGTGTTGATGGCGGCCCTCAACGTGGGGCTGTGCAATTCAGCCCGCCAATTGCCGTAGGCCGTTGGCAATGCGGCGGCGCCGGCTGCCGCTGCCCTCATTGGCGCCGGGATTCGAGGAGCTGCGCCGGGCCTGCGAGGGTTCGGGGGTCTGGAGCCGCACCAACTCGTGACGCCCACCCAGCACCACCTGGCTCATCTCCTTGAGCCGCGCCTCCAGCTCACCGAGAACCTGCTCGGCGTAGTGGTTGGCCCCATCACTGATGGTGGCGGCCTCCTGACGGCTGCGGGCCACCAGGGCGTCGCATTGCTGTTGGGTTTGCTGACGGAACTGCAGGGCGTCGTTGTGGAGCCGTTCCGCTTCGGCCTGGCTTTCCCGCTGTAGCCGCAATCCTTCTTGGCGAATTTGATCGATTTCTGCCATCGCCTGTTGGCGGGCCCGCTCGTGCTGCTCGAGCAGTTGGCGGTTGCGCTCACCAGCTTCCTGTTCGAGTTGTTGGCGGCGCTGGGCAAAGTGTTGTTCCAGCTGGGCGAGGCGGCCCTGGTGCTCCTGCTCGGCTTGGGCCGCCTGCTGGCGCGTTTGGGAGAGCACTTGCTCGCATTGCAGCCTGGTTTGCTCCCGCAGTTCAGCCACCTGGCGTTCCGCTTCCTGGCGGATCGAGACGGCGCCGATCAGCTGCTCCCGCTCGCGGCGGGCTGTGGTGAGGATTTCCTCGGCCTGATGTTTGGCCTGGCTGATGAACTCCTCCCGCTGGCGAATCAGCTCTACGGCCTGTTCCAGTTGCTTGGGGAGGCAATCCCGCAACGCATCCATCACCTCAATGGCGTCCTGCTCGTTGACGAGCCTCCCACCGCTGAAGGGGATGCGGCTGCCTTCCAGCACGATCTCCTCGAGCTGATCAAGTTGGTCGAGCGCGGTGATGGTGGCCTCAGCCATGGCTGCCCTAGGGAGTTCTCCGATTAAAAAGCCTGCTGAGGTCTTCTGCCACTCCCGTTGGCACCATGTGGCGCACGTCGCCACCGAAGCGGGCCACTTCCTTCACCACCGAACTGCTCAAAAAGCTGTGGTTGACAGCTGTTGCGAGAAACAGGGTCTCCATGTGGGGGTCAAGACTTTTGTTGGTATGGGCAATTTGCAGCTCAAATTCAAAGTCGCTCAGGGCCCGCAAGCCCCGCAGAATCACCTGGGCGCCGCAGGCCTTGGCGAAGTCCACCGTGAGCCCGTCGAAGCTCCCCACCTCAATTCCAGGGAGATGGCCTGTGGCTTGTCGGATCTGCGCAAGGCGCGTTTCGAGCGAAAAAGCCGGACTCTTGCTCGGGTTTTGCAGCACCGCCACCACTACTCCATCAAACAGGCGGGCGCTGCGTTCGATCAGGTCGAGGTGGCCCAGGGTGAGGGGATCAAAACTGCCCGGGTAGAGAGCTCGCATCGGTCCACCGCAGCAAACCCCACCCTATGGGTCGACTAGGCGTTTCTAGAGTTGGTTTCTTCGCCCTTCACCACCATGACCGCGTCTTCGGGCCCGTCCGCCGAAACAGTCCTCAATGGGGAGGCCAAAAAGATCCTGCTGCGCAAGATCCCCAATGGGGTGTTCATCTGTGGCGTCGCCGAAGGCGAGGACGTGAATGGGTTCACCGCTAGCTGGGTCACCCAGGGCTCGTTTGAGCCCCCTTTGGTGGTGATGGCGGTACGGGCCGATTCCACCAGCAATGGCATCATCCAGCGCACCGGCAAGTTCAGCCTCAACGTGCTCGCGGCTGATCAGAAGGATTTGGCGGCCGTGTTTTTCAAGCCCCAGAAAGCCATCGGCGGCCGTTTTGATGCGGCCCCATTCCAGCTGGGCGAGCTTGGCTTGCCCATTTTGGATGCGGCCCTGGGGGCCGTGGAGTGCGCCCTGGTGGGTCAAGTCGCTACGGGAGACCACACAGTGTTTGTGGGTGAGGTGAAAACGGCCACCCTCCACCGGGATGGTGCCGCCTTGGAGCTGGCCAGCACGGGATGGCAATACGGCGGTTGATGCCAGCGCCCCAGCCTCTGTTGCAACAACCTGAGCGCCTCAAGGCCCGGCTCAAGGAGGTTCCTTCTGAGCCGGGCTGCTATTTAATGCGCGATCAAAATGATCGCATCCTTTACATCGGAAAGGCCAAGGTGTTACGCCAGCGGGTGCGTAGCTACTTCCAGAATGGTCAGCAACACAGCCCGCGCATTGCCCTGATGGTGATGCAGGTATGGGATATTGAATTCATCGTGACAGACAGCGAGGCGGAAGCCCTCGCCCTTGAATCCAATCTGATCAAGCAAAATCAGCCCCACTTTAATGTGTTGCTGAAGGATGACAAGAAATACCCCTACCTGTGTATCACCTGGAGTGAGTCTTACCCTCGCATTTTCATTACTCGAAATCGTCGTTTTCGAAGTCCTTTCGATCGTTTTTATGGACCCTACGTGGATGTGGGCCTGCTGCGTCGAACCCTGGGTTTGGTCAAGCGGGTCTTCCCCCTGCGCCAGCGTCCCCAGCCCCTCTACAAAGATCGCACTTGCCTCAACTTTGATATTGGTCGCTGCCCTGGGGTATGCCAGCAAAAGATCAGCTCCCAGGATTATCACCAGACCCTGCGCAGGGTGGCGATGGTGTTTCAGGGCCGCAACGACGAGTTGATGGCCCTGCTGGCTGAGCAGATGGAAAGCTATGCCGAGCGTCTGGATTTTGAATCGGCTGCCCGGGTTCGGGATCAGCTCCAGGGCCTCGATACCCTCACCGCTGGCCAAAAAATGAGCCTGGGTGACAGCACCGTCAGCCGTGATGTGATTGCGTTGGTGGCCGATGAGCGCTTGGCTGCGGTTCAGCTGTTCCAAATGCGGGCCGGCAAACTGGTCGGCCGTTTGGGCTATACGGCTGATGCGATGGGTCCAGGTGGCCAGACCCTTGATCCAGGCTTGATCCTGCAACGGGTGATCGAGGAGCACTACAGCCAGGTGGATTCGGTGGAAATTCCGCCTGAGTTATTGGTGCAGCACCCCTTACCCCAGCAAGTCCTGATTCAGGATTGGTTGAGTGATCGTCGCGGACGCAAACTCGCATTGGCGGTGCCCCAGCGATCCCAAAAAGCCGAGTTGATCGAGCTGGTGGAACGCAATGCGTCCTATGAGTTGCAGCGCGCCCAACGGGGAGCGGAACAGCAACTGCTGGCCACAGAAGATCTGGCCCAATTGCTCGACCTTCCCAATCCACCCCGCCGCATCGAGGGTTATGACATCAGTCATATCCAGGGCAGCGATGCGGTGGCCTCCCAGGTGGTGTTCATTGATGGGCTGCCCGCGAAGCAGCACTACCGCAAGTACAAAATCCAGAGCAGCAGCATTCATGCCGGCCATTCCGATGATTTCATGGCCATGGCCGAAATCATGCGCCGGCGTTTCCGCCGTTGGTCCCAAGCCAAGGCGGAGGGTGCCAACCTCCAGGAATTACGGCGATCCGCCAGCAGTGCCCTCCACACCGGTGGCCTCAATGATTGGCCTGATGTGGTGATGATTGATGGCGGCAAAGGTCAACTTTCGTCGGTCATGGAGGCCCTGCGGGAACTCAACCTGCACGATGAGCTGGTGGTGTGCTCCCTGGCTAAGCAACGGGAGGAAATCTTCGTGCCAGGGGCCAGCCAACCCCTCGACAGTGAACCCGATCAGTTGGGTGTGGTGTTGTTGCGCAGGCTCCGCGATGAGGCCCACCGTTTTGCGGTCAGTTTTCACCGCCAGCAGCGGGGCGAGCGGATGAAGCGCTCTCGCCTCTCGGAGATTCCAGGCTTGGGGCCCAAGCGCGTCAAAGACCTGCTGGCCCACTTCCGCTCGATTGATGCCATCCAGATCGCCAGTCCAGAGCAGATCAGTGCAGCCCCCGGGGTGGGGCCTGCCCTGGCCAAACAGATCTGGGACTACTTCCACGCTGATCCTGAATGGCAACAGAGCCAGGCCGCCGATGGTTGATCAACGGGGGCGGCTGCTTGCGCAGGGCGCGGTTGTGGCTGGTCTGGTTGTGAGCTTGCTCTTGCTGCTGGTGATGATCGCCATGCCAATGGCTGGGATGGCTGCACCGGGCCTCTGTGTGGGGCCGGTCTGTGCCGACGAGATCCAGCGCAGCAGCCTCACCCCCTTGCAGCTGAAGTTGCGGCTGTCGGATCAACGGGGCCAACGGGAACGGGTGGTGGTGGATTGTCGTGACGGCGTTGTGAGCCCGTTGGAGGGGCAGGTGGAGCGGGGCTACGCCCAGGCCGTGGCTCGCCGCGCCTGCCGGCTGGTGGCTGCCGCCTGAATCCAAAGCCCTGCCTTGGGCCTTACCTTGTGGGCCTTCGCTGCAACGTTCTTGGCCTGGTCCTGGCCCCCTGAGGCCTACCTCTGGTTCAAAACCCTCCACATCGTGGGGGTGGTGGTGTGGTTTGCCGGGCTTTTTTATCTGGTGCGGCTGTTCATCTATCACCGTGAAGCCGAGGAGTTGGAACCGGCCCTGAGAACGGCCTTTCAGCAGCAGTACGGCCTGATGGAACGGCGCCTGGCCAACATCATCACCACCCCAGGCATGGTGGTGGCCGTGACGATGGCGGTGGGTCTGCTCAGTGTGCAACCTGCCTGGCTGCACCAGGGCTGGATGCACGCCAAGCTTGCCTTTGTGGCGGCCTTGCTGGCCTACCACTTTTTTTGTTATCGGCTGATGGGCCAACTGCAGGCCGGCAACTGCCAGTGGAGTCCAAAGCAATTGCGGGCCCTCAATGAGCTGCCCACCTTGCTGCTGGTGATTGTGGTGATGCTGGTGGTTTTCAAAAACCAATTCCCCACGGGCGCTGCCACCTGGTTCATGGTGGCCCTGGTGGTGTTCATGGCGGCCTCGATCCAGTTCTATGCCCGTTGGCGCCGCCTGCGGGCCGAGGCCATGGCCAACGACGCCTAGGAAAGGCATGGTCGTCAGCAGCCCCGCCTTTGCGGTCAACCACCCCCTGGCGGCGGTGCTGCAACAGGTGGACCGCCACAGCTGTCCCACCCGTTTCAATTTCCACTGCCACACCGTTTGCAGTGACGGCAGCCTTTCTCCCACGGATCTGGCCCGCCAGGCCGCTGCCCTGGGGTTGGAGCACCTGGCGATCACCGACCACCATTCGGTGCACGCCTTTGAACCGGCCAGCCAGTGGCTTGCCCAGCATCAGGCCCCAGGGCGCCCAACACCGGTGCTGTGGCGTGGAGCCGAGATCAGTTGCCTGCTCGAAGGCTGTTTGGTGCACGTTTTGGCCCTGGGCTTTGGCCCAGATCACAGCAGCCTTGCTCCATACCTGCAGGGC
>JBEDHM010000072.1:0-5508 GCA_041174105.1 Cyanobacteriota bacterium
GTGCGCAGCGGCCAGGCCTCCAGGGTGGCCAACCTGGAGCAGGCCGTGCAGGGACTGCAGCTGGCGGAGGCGATTGTGGAGTCGGCCCAGTTGGGTAGGCCTGTTCACCTCAGTTGAACGCGGCTTCCAGCAGCTCTTCATCGGCCTCAAGGTTGGAGGTGACGCTGCGCACGTCATCGAGTTCTTCGAGGGCATCGAGCAGCTTGAGGCAGCTGGCCACGGCGGCCGGATCGTCCAGCGGGCAGGGAGTTGCGGCGATCCAGCGGTGCTCCCAGCTGGCCACCGGCCAACCCAGGCGCCTGAGGCCATCTTGGAGAGCCTCGAGGGCTTCAAAGGCAGCAAAGACCTCGGCGCCTTCGGGGTCGATCGCATAGCCCAGGGCCGCAGGCCCCCCCTGCTCTTCCAGGGCCATCAGGCTCTCCAGCAGGGCCTCTTCCTGGCGCCCATCGCTCTGGAGGCTGGCCTGATCCAGGCGCACCACGCTGCGGTGCTCGAACAGGTAGCCCACACAGCCGGTTTCGCCGAGGTTGCCGCCGTTCTTGCTGAAGGCCAGGCGAATCTCGGCGGCGGCCCGGTTGCGGTTGTCGGTGAGGGCCTCGATCAACACCGCCACCCCGCCGGGGCCGTAGCCCTCGTAGCGCACCTCGGCAAAGGCATCGGCTCCGCTGCCGCCCTGGCCCGAGCCCTTGGCGATCGCCCGCTCGATGTTGGCGCTTGGGACCCGCGCCGCCTTGGCCTTCTCGATCGCTGTGCGCAACTGGAAATTAGCGGCGGGATCGGCCCCGCCCCTGGCAGCCACGGTGATCTCGCGGCCCAAGCGGGTGAACACCGCGCCGCGCTTGGCATCCACCACGGCCTTGGTGCGCTTGATCTGGGCCCATCGGCTATGGCCGGCCATCGCAACTGCTGGAGGAACTGCTGGAGGAACTGCGGGAGGAGCTGATGGGGGAACAAAGGAGCCAAGAAGGCTCGCCTGGGGCCAGCCGCTTATCCGGCGGCATCCAACACCAATTTCGGCTGCAACAGCCCATCGGCAACGGCCCGCGCCATCCCCGCCAGGTTGCCATCCGGCCCGCGCACCACCACCGCCTGATCCACCGGCAGGATCGGGGTCAGCCCAGGGTCTGCGGTGAAGGCCCGGCCGCAGCGCCAACCCACCAGCTGCTCCTCGCTGAGCCAGTGCTGGGGCAGGTGGGCGAGGGCCTCGAGGGGATCCTGCAACGGGGGCGGCGGCGCGCTCTGGAGCTGCTCGAGGGCCACCGCCTGCTCGAGGCCAAAGCCAAGGGCCTCGGTGCGGCGCAGGCTCGCCAGGGCCCCGCCACAGCCCAGCAAGGCGCCCAGGTCCCGGGCAAGGGCGCGGATGTAGGTGCCCGCTGAGCAACGCACCTGCAGGCGCAACTGTCCGCTGCTGGCATCCCAGGCGAGCAAGGCCAGCTGGTGGATTTCCACGCAGCGGGGTGCCAGCTCCAGCTGCTCCCCTTGGCGCACCCGGGCATAGGCGCGCTGGCCATCCACATGCACCGCCGACACCTGGGGTGGCCGTTGTGCAATCGCCCCGCGAAAGGTTTGGAGGGCTTGCTCGAGGCAGGCCTGATCCAGACTGGGCAAGGGCAGCTGTTCGATCACCTCCCCTTCCAGGTCGTCGGTGGTGGTGCGCACCCCCAGCTGGATCACGCCGTCGTAGGCCTTGGCACCCTCCAGATAGGGCAGCAGCCGGGTGGCGGCGCCCACGGCGATCGGCAGCACCCCCGTCACGGCGGGATCCAGGGTGCCGCCATGGCCCACCCGCTTGAGCCCATAGGCGCGCCGCACCGCAGCCACGCAACGGTGGGAGGTGAGGCCGGCCGGTTTGTCGAGCACCAAAAAGCCCAGGGGTTGGCCGGTGTCTTGGCCCGTGCTTGCGCCCCTAGCGGCCATCGCGGTGGTGTCTGGTCTCTGGCAGGCACTGTTGCATCCGATGCCCCTCGGCTCACCGCTGGCTGGCAAAACGGGCTGACCCCGCCAGGCTGGGGTGGCTTGTCAGCCGCAGTGCCTTGGGTGTGCAGCAACGCCGCGATCTGGTCTTTTTGGTGTTGGCGGGCCTGTTCCTTGGAACCATGGGGATGCTCAACATCCTGGGCCTCACCCGTTTTCTGCAGCTAGGCAGCATTGGCTCCTGGCCGGTGGTGGTGGCGGTGGGGGCCCTGCCCTATCCGCTCACGTTTTTGTGCACCGACCTGATCAGTGAGATCTGGGGAGAGGAGAAGGCCAGCCAGCTGGTGTGGGTGGGACTGCTGCTCAATGGCTGGATTGTGCTGATCCTCTGGCTGGGTGGGGTGTTACCTGGCTTGGCGGGAGCGCCTGATGGCACCTTTTTTGAGGTCAGGCGGCTGGCCTTTGGTGCGGTGGGGGCCTCGATGGTGGCCTATCTGGCAGCCCAGTTCACGGATGTGCGGCTATTCCACTTCTGGAAACGCCTTACCGCCGGCAAGGCCCTCTGGTTGCGCAACAACGGCTCCACCTTGGTGAGTCAGTTGGTGGACACCAGCGCGGTGGTGTTGATCAGCCATTACGCGGCCCACGTGTTGCCCGTGCGGCCGGGGGAGCCGGTGCTGCCCCAGCTGCTCAGCTTCATCGCCAGCGGGTATCTGTTCAAAGCTGTTGCCGCCCTGGCGGATACGTTGCCGTTCTATGCGCTCACCGCCTGGCTGCGCCATTGGTTGGAGGTGCCAGGCGATGGGGCGGAGCTGGATCCGGCGGCAGGACCGGCTTGTTTGCCCTGAGATTTACGGTGCGCCAATGACCACCCTTCCTGTGCTTGATCCGCCCCGTTTTCTGGCGGATGGGTTTGATCTATCGGCCCAGCTGGCCCGCTTTCTGAACCTCACGCTTGAGCAGCTGGCGGAGCGGCTACCCACCAGCACCGATGACCTGGCGGCCATCCATCCCGGTGCGTTTGACCCCAACCAAGCAGGCGCCTTCTACGAGGACACCGTGGGCACGGCCCATCTGCTGGAGCTGGCGGCCTGGCACCTGGGCAGCGCCGATTACATCGCCGACACCCTGCGGCTGCAGGAGCGTTTTGCCACCGGCCAGGTGCTCGACTTTGGTGGAGGCATCGGCAGCCATGCCCTGGCGGCAGCCGCCTTGCCCCAGGTGGAGGCGGTGTGGTTTGTGGATCTCAACCCCCACAACCGCGCCTTTGTGGCCGAGCGCGCCCAGCAGTTGGGGTTAGGGGATCGCTTGCGCTGTTTTCGCGACCTCGACGATCCAGCGCTGCCCACCCAGTTCGACACGATCGTGTGCCTCGATGTGCTCGAGCACTTAGCCGATCCGGCAGCCCAACTCGAGCTGTTCGCCCAGCGGCTGCGCCCGGAGGGCATAGCCCTGCTCAATTGGTATTTCTTCCAGGGATTCGCCGGGGAATATCCCTTTCACTTCGACGATCCGGCCCTGGTGGAGGCGTTCTTCCGCAAGCTCCAGCAGCGGTTTTTGGAGGTGTTTCACCCCTACCTGATCACCACCCGGGCCTATCGCTTGATGACAGGCCCTTGATGGCAATCCAGTTAAACGGGTAACGAAAACCCTCAGCCAACGGCGATGTTGACGCGCTTGCGACTGCGCAGACCGCGGGTGATGGTGTCGAAGCTCACCACCCCATCCACCAGGGCGAACAGGGTGTCGTCGGAACCGCGGCCCACGTTCACGCCGGGAAGCACGGAGGTGCCGCGCTGGCGGATCAGGATCGAGCCCGCGGACACGGTTTCACCGCCGTAGCGCTTGACGCCAAGACGCTTGGAGTTGGAATCGCGGCCGTTGCGGGTGGAGCCGGTGCCTTTCTTGTGGGCCATGGGGGGAAGGGATCAGAAACAACGAGGAAGGGAAAAAGCTGGGCTCAGGCCAGGGCTTTGCCGCCAACGGAAATGGATTGCACCAGAACCCGGGTGAGTTCTTGGCGGTGGCCATTTTTGCGGCGGGTTTTTTTCTTGGGACGCATTTTGTAGACGATCACCTTCGGGCCGCGGCGGTGGGCCAACACCTTGAGCTCCACGCTGGCCCCTTTCACGTAGGGCTGGCCGAGGGTGGCGGCTTTGCCGTCATTCACCAGCAGCACGTTGTCGATGGTGACCGTGCTGTCGACCTCGGCGTTCAGGCGATCCAGGTCGTAGTAGCGGTTGGGCTGCAGCCAGAACTGCTGACCGGAGGCTTCCACGATGGCGTAGGTGCCGGCTCCGGTGCCTGTGCTGGCGCCTTTCTCTGCTGGGGCGGTTTTCGCGGTTTCACTCATGACGGCAGGGGCGTGGACAGGCTGATGGGCTCGAACTCACCCCAGCGGGGCAAGCGCGAGGCCAGTCATTGGGCCTGGCGCACACAATTGGAAAACAAACAATAATCTTCCCGCTCCGGCCTTCCTTTCGTCAACATTGAGGCCAGCAGTAGCGGGACCACCCGCGTTCGAAGCGGTCTATGCCTGAACCGGCTCTCACCATCGCTTCGTTGATCCGTGATTCCCACCTGCAGGAGGCCTGCAGCCGTTGGCTCCAGGACGGAAGCGGCCGGCTGGTGCTGCTGGATCCGGAGGTTGATCCGCTGGTGGCGCTAGAGCGGAGCCGCGATGCCTTCGATGTGCTCCTGCTCGAGCAGGGGGCGCTGGTTCCAGGGGTTTACCAATCTCTGAAAGAGCAAGGCCTGGTGTTGCCTGCTGTGGTGATTGGCGAAGTGAGCGGGCAGATGGAGTTCCACGAAGCCGAGGTGCATCTCCCCCCCGATCAACTCGAGCAACTGCGTTACAGCTTGGATGCGGCCATCTCCCGCTTCCTGCGGCGTGGTTTGGTTCGTCCAGGCAGCTCCTTAGAAGACGCACCGGACGCCACCACAGATACCTCCACAGACAACGCTTCAAGCAACGCCTCGGCAGCCGCCACGGAAGACGCCCCGCAGGCCGGCTCAGGGGCCCCTCCCCCCGAACGCTGGAAGTTGACCAACCGCCTCAAGGGCCGGCTGGGGTTGCTGGGAGTGTTTTACAAGCGCGATCCATCGCGGTTCCTGCGCAACCTCAGCGAGCGGGAGCGGGAGGAACTGCTGCAATCCCTGGAGCGCACCTACCGCGATTTGCTGCTCAGCTACTTCCGGGATCCAGCAGCAGCGAACCAGGCCCTGGAGAGTTTTGTGAACACGGCCTTTTTCAGCGACTTGCCGATCACCAAAGCTGTAGAGATTCACATGAATCTGATTGATGGTTTCTCCAAACAGCTCAAGCTGGAGGGACATACCAGCGACTTTCTGCAGGACTACCGCCTGGCCTTGCTCGATGTGATGGCCCATCTCTGTGAGATGTACCGCCGTTCGGTCCCACCCGATTTGCCTCTTGGGGGTGCCGAACTATCAGCCGACGTCAGCCAGTCCCAATCCCAGGAGGTGATTTAGATGAGCCCCCGCAAGACCTACATCCTCAAGCTGTATGTGGCAGGGAATACGCCCAACTCGATGCGGGCGTTGAAGACCCTGCGCAACATCCTCGATACCGAA
>JBEDHM010000073.1:0-3699 GCA_041174105.1 Cyanobacteriota bacterium
CAGCAACGGTGGCGAGCACCCCGACTGCCGATTCCGATTTGCAAGCCGATGCCCTGGAGTGGGCCAAGCAGGCCTATGCCCGGTTGAAGGCCCAGCAGGAGGCTGCCAAACAGGAAGCAGCTAACCAGGAATCGGGCAACCAGGCGCAAGCCGCCACGACCACCGCAGTCTCTGTCACCCCTGCCACCACCCCCCCAGCTGCTGAAGCTGACGCGTTAGCTGAGGTTCAGGCTGAAACACCACAGACCACCCAGGCAGAAGCCCAAGCGCCGGCAGAACCTGCGGGTCTGTCGCTGCTGGAGCAGGCGGCAGCCCAGCGCTCAGAGCGTCAACAGGCCTTAGCTGCGGCCGCACCGACGGCTCCTCCCGTTCCCTCGCCGCTGGCGGCGCCAGAGTCCCAGCCAGACACCTTGCCCCAGGAGCTGGAAGCTGAGCCCCAGCTGGGCGCCTTTGACGACAGCTTCACCTGGTCAGCCGAGGTCTTGGCAGCCCAGGGCAAACGGTTCGATCAGGTGTCCCTGGAGGAGATTGATTGGCTCAGCCGGTTGCGCCAGGGCCTCGAGAAAACCCGCCAAGGCTTTGTCACCCAGCTGCTGGAAAATCTGGGCGATGACCCGCTCACTCCCGAGGTGCTTGAGGGTCTTGAGGGCACCTTGCTGCGGGCGGATGTGGGGGTTCAGGCCACCGATCAGGTGCTGGATGCCTTGCGCAAACGCCTCAACGTTGAGGTGGTGGATCCCAGTGAGGGACTGCGTTTTCTCAAGGAGCAGCTGCGCGGCATCCTCAACCAACCGATCGAGGCCAGCGGCCAGAAGCTTTTGGCACCCCAGCACGATCGCCTCAATGTGTGGCTGATGGTGGGGGTGAATGGGGTGGGCAAAACCACCACCCTGGGCAAGCTTGCCAATTTGGCGGTGCGCAGTGGCTACAGCTGTTTGATCGCAGCGGCCGACACGTTCCGGGCTGCGGCTGTTCAACAGGTGCAGGTGTGGGGGGACCGCAGTGCGGTGCCGGTGATTGCCAATCCGAGCGCCAATGCCGATCCGGCTGCAGTGGTGTTTGACGCCATCGGTGCGGCCAAGGCCAAGGGTACGGAGTTGGTTCTGGTGGATACGGCTGGCCGTCTGCAGACCAAGCACAACCTGATGGAGGAGCTCACCAAGGTGCGGCGCATCGTCGACAAGTTGGCCCCCGATGCCCAGGTGGAATCCCTGTTGGTGCTCGATGCCAGCCAGGGCCAAAACGGCTTGCGCCAGGCGATGGCCTTTGCCAAAGCCGCCGGCCTCACCGGTGTGGTGCTCACCAAGCTCGATGGCAGCGCCCGGGGTGGGGTGGCCCTCGCCGTGGCCTCTGAAGCCGGGTTGCCGATCCGGTTCGTGGGGGCCGGGGAAGGGATCCGCGATTTGCGTCCCTTCAACAGTTTCGAGTTTGTGGAGGCGTTGCTGGCGGGCTAACGGGCCCAGCGCTGTTGGCGATGGAAACTTCGCCCGGCGCCGCTATCTTTCGTGTCCATTGGCGCCGAAGGGCCCTTTCGTCCCGTGTTGTCGGCTTCGGCCTCCCTGCGCCAACTGCTCGACAGCCTCAGCAAGGAGCAGCGCCGAAACCAGGAATGGCTGGTTTCGCTGGCTTTTGCCCTGCGTAGTTTCACCAACCTGGGCCGCTTCCTGGAACTGGTGCCCCTGGTGGCCAGTCGGCTGGTGGAGGCCGAGGGGGCCCTGTTGGTGGTGTTTCACGAGGATGGCAGGCTGTGGCGTGAGCTCCTGCAGGCCATCCCCGCGGAGCGCTGCAATGAGGTGCTGCGCCAGTTGGCGGCCATGCCCGATCGGGAGCTGGCCATGGCCAACGGCGATGCGGCGGTGGCGGCCCACCTCGACCATCTGGTGGGGCGGGTGCTTGGCGATGGCCAGCTGATTGCGACCTCGGTGGTGTCGCGCAGCCAGCAGCGGGGACGGCTCTACGTGTTTGGCCCCCGGGCAGGCCTGAGCTGGAGTGAGGTGCACCGCCGCCATCTGCAGCTGGTGGCGGATCTCACCGGCGTGGCCCTTGAAAACGACACCTTGTTGCAGGCCATGCAGCGCCATGAGCGGGTGGATCGCCAGCTCAGCATCGGCGCCGAGATCCAGGCCCAGTTGCTGCCCGATCGCTGTCCGGTGATCGAGGGCGTGGAGCTGGCAGCCCGTTGCCGCCCCGCCTTTCAGGTGGGCGGTGACTACTACGACTTCATTCCCACCAAGCCCCACCTGCTGGGCAGGCCCCGGGAGGCCGGCCGTTGGGCCCTCGTGATGGGGGATGTGATGGGCAAAGGGGTGCCGGCGGGTTTGTTGATGACCCTGTTGCGGGGCATGTTGCGGGCCGAAGTGCTGAGCGGCCATGCCCCGGATCGGATCCTGCACGACCTCAACCAGCTGGCCCAGGAGGATCTGGCCCACTCCCACCGGTTTGTCACCCTCTTCTATTCGGATTTCGATCCCTGCACCCGCTTGTTGCGCTACGCCAACGCGGCCCACAACCCACCATTGATCTGGCGGCGCAGCACCAACCGCATCGACCGTCTGGATGCCCCGGGTCTGCTGATCGGTTTGCAAAGCGAGGCCGATTACCGGGTGGAACAGACCGTGCTCGAACCCGGCGATGTCCTGCTCTATTACACCGATGGGGTCACCGAGGCCTCGGGTTTCAGCGGGGAACGCTTTGATGAAGCCCGGCTCACCACGCAGCTGCAAACGGTTTGCCGTTCGGGGGTTGGGGCCCAGGCCATTCTCGATCACCTGTTTGAGCGGCTGGATCGCTTTGTGGGGGCTGATCGTCACCTCGATGACGATGCCTCGATGGTGGTGTTGAAGGTGCGCGAGGAGTTGTTGTTGCCTTCCCTGCCAAGCTGAAGTACCGCTTTGTTTCCGCCGGGCCGCATGGCTTCCGATCTGCCGATCTCCCCCACCAGCGCTGCCCCGACCACCTGGAGTGATCGTTTTGAGCAGGGGTTACACCCCGCCATTGAGCGGTTCAATGCCTCGATTGGTTTTGACCTGGCCCTGCTTGAGCAGGATCTTGATGGTTCGGTGGCCCACGCCCGCATGCTCGGCAGCTGTGGGGTGATTTCGGAAGCAGAGGCCACCCAGTTGATCGCTGGCCTGGAGCAGGTGCGCACCGAGGCTGCGGCAGGCCAGTTCAACCCTGGGCTGGAAGCCGAAGACGTGCACTTCGCCGTGGAACGCCGGCTGATTGAACTGCTGGGCCCCCTGGGTAAAAAACTTCACACCGGCCGCAGCCGCAATGACCAGGTGGGCACGGATGTGCGCCTTTGGCTGCGCAGCCAGATCGATGCGATCGATGGGGCTCTGGTGCGCTACGAGCGGGCGTTGCTGGCCCAGGCCGAGGCCCATGCCAGCACCTTGATTCCGGGTTACACCCATCTGCAACGCGCCCAGCCGGTGTGTTTGGCCCACCACCTGCTGGCCTACATCGAGATGGCGGAGCGGGATCGGGCCCGCCTCGCCGATGTGCGGGGGCGGGTGAACATCTGCCCCCTGGGGGCCGCGGCCCTGGCGGGCACACCGGTGCCGATTGATCGGCGTCAGACGGCGGCTGAGCTGGGCTTTGCCGATCTCTATGCCAACAGCCTCGATGCGGTCAGTGACCGGGATTTCGCGGTGGAATTCATGGCGGCCGCCAGTTTGGTGATGGTCCACCTGAGCCGGC
>JBEDHM010000074.1:0-4907 GCA_041174105.1 Cyanobacteriota bacterium
GCTCGCCGCGCTGGCCCCACCGCGGATTTTGTTGAGGGGCAGGAAGGTGAGCCGGCCGGCCCGGCGGCTCTTGAGCAGGTCGATGGCCTTGGCCGCGATGCGGTCGTCGTCGACCACCACCTGGGCTAGGCGACCCCCGGCGGCCACCTCCAGGGCCAGCCGCACCTTGTCGTCCACATCCCCCAGCTGGGCCACCGGGCCATGGATGCCTTCGAGGCCCGCTTCCAGCAACACCCGCAGGGCACCGGTGCCGCGGCTTTCGGAGAGGGTTTCGCGGCGACTGTCGAGCCGGGCGATGTCACGCTCGAGGCTGGCCTGTTCCTGCTCCAGGCGGGTTCGGGTGCGCTGCTGCAGGGCCAGGGCTTCGGCGAGCTCCTGCACCTGTTGTTGCTGTTGGTGCAGGGCCTCGAGCAGCTGTTGCCACTCGCCATCGGCGGCCTGCAGGGTGGCTTGGGTGCTGCGGTTGGATTCGCTTTCCTGCTGGGCTTCGGCGCCCAGTTCCGCCAGCCGTTCCTGGTTTTGGCGCAGCCGTTCCCCGAGCTGTTGCAGCTCCGCCTGCAGGGGGCCGATCTGGTCGCTGAGCTGGGAGCGGGCAAGGCTGCGTTGCTTCTGCTCCTCCAGCCAGCTGCCGGAGCGCCCCGCCACTTCCCCGAGGCGGCGGCGGGAGAGCTCCACGGCGGCCTCGGCGCTGCGGCAGGCCGCCTCCGCGTCGTCGAGCTGCCGTTGGTCGGAACCGGCGGCCAGTTGCTGTTGTTGCTGGCGCAGATCGCCTTGGGCGGTGGCCAACTCCTGCCGTTGGCGCTGCAGGGCCTCCGCATCCCGCTGGTGTTTCTCGGCCTGGCGGGCCAGTTCCCGGCCACTGGCTTCCAGGCCAGCCAGCTCGGCCTGCACGGCGATCAGCTGGTCTTCGCCGAGGGCTTTCACCTCCTGTTGCAGCTGTTCGAGTTGGCTGGAGGCCTCGGCAAGCGCGCCCTCGGCCTTGGCGATGGCTTCGCGGTCGCTCGCCTGCTGCGTGATCAGGGCCTGCTGGCGGCTGGCGAGCTGGTGCAGCTGCTCCTGGGCGGTTTCAAAGGCGAGCACCTGCTCCTGCAGCCGTCCGGCCTGGAAACGGGTGCGCAGGTCTTGGTAGGTGCGGGCCTTGGCGCAGTCGCGCTCGAGTTTCTGGCGACTGGCCAGCAACTCCTGTTGCACGATGCTGCAACGCTCCTGGCGTTCCTGCACCTCGTCGAGCTTGCCGCGTGTTTGTTCGATGCGGCTATCGAACAGGGCCACCCCGGCCAGTTCATCGATGATGCCGCGCCGGTCCCGGGGGCTCATCGACACGATGCGGGTCACATCCCCCTGCATCACCACATTGCTGCCCTCGGGATCCACCCGCAGGCGCCGTAACTGGGTTTGCAGCTGCTGCAGATTGCAGGGCACGCCATCGGCGCTGAAGCTGCTGCTGTAGGTGCCCCCGGGCGCCACCCGCAGGCGCCGGCTCACGCTCCATTCCTTTTGCCCGGGGCGGATCCAGGGCCCGTCATCGGGCACGTCCAGGCCTGCTTCCGCTTCGTCGGGCTGCCAATCACCCAGGTCGAAGCGCACGGTGACGGAGGTTTCCGCCGCCTTGCCCTCGCGCAGCATGGCGCTGTTGATCAGGTCGGGCAGGCGATCGGCCCGCATGCCCCGGCTGGTGGCCAGGCCCAGGCAGAACAGCACCGCATCGAGAATGTTGCTCTTGCCGGAGCCGTTGGGCCCGGTGACCACCGTGAAACCTTCCTCGAGCGGGATCGTGATCGATCCGCCAAAGGACTTGAAGTGGGTGAGCTCGACCTGATTGATGTGAACCAACAGGCCCGTCCGCCGAGCAGCAGAAATGTAGCGGAGGCTTTCACAATCTCAACCCCCTCCTTAGCTTGGGTTCATCAGAGCGCCGTCACCGCCGTTGCCATGACATCCGAAACCCCCATCCGGGAGGCCCCAGAGGCGACCAGCCCCGACAGTTTTCGGGACCGCTTTGAAACCCTGATCCCCACCATCCAACGGGAATGGCCCGATGTGGCGCGCCACACCCTGGAGGCCACCCGCGGCAGTTTTGATGAGGTGGCTGAGGTGATCGCCAGCCAAACCGGCCGAACCGCCGAGGTGGTGAAAGGCCAATTGCTCGAGCTGCTGCAGGTGGCGGGGGAGCAAACCAGCCGTCTGGCCAGCACCCTCGAACCCCTCGAAGAGCAGCTTGAAAGCCTGCTCGATGAGCTCAATGCCACCCTGCGGCCGAGGATTGAAAAGCCGGTGCGGGAAAAACCACTGATGGCGATTGGCATTGCTGCGGGCGTGGGGGTGCTCCTGGGTCTGCTGTTGGCCTCTGGCCGCCGCTCGTCATGAGCGACGGGATGGGGAGTACGGGTCCGGACCAATCCGCCGCGGGCCAGCGCCGCAATGGCGCTGCCCGGGTGGCGGTTGGCCGCATGGGCGCCCTGGTGACCTCGGTGATGGACCTGCATGTGCGCATCGCCCTGCAGGAAGTGGATCGGGAAAAGCGGCGCCTGATCAGTGGCGCGTTGCTGCTCAGTGGCGGGCTGGTGCTGTTGGGGTTGGCCCTGATCGGGGCGGAAGTGGCGCTGGTGTTGGCCTTGCACGGGGGCTGGGGCTGGAGCTGGATTCAGGCCGTGCTGGCGGTGGCGGCCCTGGATCTGGTGCTGGCGGGCCTGGCCCTTCGGATTGGCGGCCTGCTCACCCGGGGCCCCTATCTGCCGGAAACCACCGCGGGGATCACCAAAACCACCAAGGCCCTGCTGGGTCGCTAGCGAATCGCGTAATGCAGCCAGCGGCAATCGATGCCGCCATTGCTGATCGGGATGCGGCGACTGGCTTTCATTTTTAAGGCGCCCGTGAGTTCAGGATTGCCGCTCAACAGCCACAGGTCCCAGCCGCTGCAACGTTCCTTCAGCATCTGGCCCAGGTCGTGATAGAGCGCTTCGAGGCTGTCTTGCTCGCCGATGCGCTCGCCGTAGGGGGGGTTGCACACCAGGATCCCGGGCTGCTCCGGCGGCTGGAAGTCGCGGCAGTCGCCAGGTAGCAGCGCAAGCCAGGGGGCCACGCCGGCCGCCTCGGCATTGGCCTTGGCCTGATCCAGCACCAGTGGGTCCTGCTCCATCCCCACGAGCGGAGCCAGGGGTTGGCCTTGGGGGCCATCGGTGCGCGCCAGGCTTTGGGCCCTCTGGCGCTCCTGCTGCCAGAGGGCGGCATCGAAATCGGGCCAGCGCTCGAGGGCAAAGGGGCGGCCCAGGCCCGGCGCCCGGCCCAGGGCCAGGCAGGCGGCTTCAATCAGCAGGGTGCCGGAGCCGCAGAGGGGATCGGCCAGGGGCACCGCGCCATCCCAGCCCGTGAGGCTGATCAGGCCAGCGGCCAGGTTTTCCTTCAGCGGGGCTAGGCCCATGGCGGCCCGGTAGCCGCGCCGATGCAGGCTGCCGCCACTGCCATCCAGGCTCAAGGTGGCCATGGCCCGGCCCTGGCCGTAGCCCCCAGCCGATCGCCCGTTCCCCTCCTGGCGCACCTGGCCCAAGTGCAGATGGATCGCGAGATCGGGATCCTCCAGATCCACCGAGGAGCGGCTGCCCCAGTGGCTCCGCTGCCAATCCACCAGCGCGTTTTTCACCTGCAGGGCGCTGTAGTGGCTGTGGTTCAAACCGGGGGCGCTGCCCGTGGCATCGACGCGGAAGCGCGTTGACGGGGGAAGCCAGCGCTGCCAGTCGGCGGCGGCCTGGACGCCGTCGTAGAGCTCCTCTTTGCCGGAGCAGGGAAAGTGGGCCAGCTCCCGCAGCAGCCGAAAGGGCAGGCGGGCCTGCAGGTGCAGCCGGTAGAAGCCGGCCAGATCCGTTTGGAAGCGCACGGCCCGGCGTAGGGGCACCACGGCTTGGCAGCCCAAGGCCGTGAGCTCGGCCGCGGCTGGGGCCTCCAGGCCCGGTGGCACCACCGCCAGTCCGGAAATCGGTTCGGTCATGCCCACCCTTGGCGGCCCATGGTGGCGCCTGTTGCTCCTGCCACAATGACAAAGTCCGGTTTCGACCGGACTAGGTGGCTCACACCGGTGCTTCGGACAGCGGTTCGATTCCGCTCAGCTCCATTCCCCCCCACTCCTGCTGGCCCTTGGCCGGTTAGAGGTCAAGGGGCTGCAATGGTTTCGACGGGGTATGAGGAGGGTGACTGAAGCCTGCTCGGTAAGAGCGAACCCGTAACAGCGAACAACATCGTTCGTTTCTCCCGTCAGACCGCCCCTGTGGCTGCCTGACCCTTGTAAGGGAGATGGGGTGAGGTCAGCCTTATCACCCAAATGACCCATGGGCCCTGGAAGGGGCCTTTTTAGTAGCTGAAGACTGGCTTTTCGGCGGCAGGAATATTGGTCGTCTGCCGAGGTTTGTGCAAGTTTTGTGCAAGGCGGCTGAAATCCGCTCTGATGGCTGTCTGGTCGTGTTGCAGACAAAGTGACCGCGATGAACCCAGAGCAGCTGCAAAGCCTTGCCGTGCTGGCCCTAGCGATGGTGCCGGTGGCAGTGCTGTGGTGGGTGTGGGTTCGGATGCTGGACTGACTTGGTGTCCCTAAGGGCGCTGGTGCTGCGCAGGGAGCTCGAGAAAACGCCGGGTTAGTCATGCACTCTGGCGCAAATGCAGCAGGCTGCTCCGGAGTGCCTCGTGAATACAGGTGTATATCAACTTTCTTGTGCCATTAGGTAGGCGTGTGAAAGAATAATCAATATTGAACTCTGATTTATGCTTTTCAAGAAGGTTCTCTTAATCGCTTCAGCATGGCTGTCAGCTGTGATCACGCTTCCTGCAAAGGCAAGCGAAGCCGTGAACTGGCAGCCAAATGGTTCTCTGCTTATTGTGCAAGCAGGTATTGCGGATACCTCCGCCAATAATACCTG
>JBEDHM010000075.1:0-3619 GCA_041174105.1 Cyanobacteriota bacterium
AGCCCTCAGTGGTGCTGCAGCCGAAGAGCGGCTGGCGGCCCTGCTCGGGGTGGATGGGGCCATCGAGGGCCGGCGACTGGCCCAGCTACCCCAGCGCTGGGCCCACCTGTGGGTGCGCCAGGGGGAAGCCGGCCAGAATCTGCTCAGTGGACCCGCCGATGGCTACGACCTGGAGCGGTTGGTGCAGCAATTGCAACAGCGGGGTGCCAGCGCCACCCTCGAATCGCGCCTCGACCGGCTGGTCGGTGAGCAGATTCAACAGCAACTCGATGCCCTGTTCACCGCCACGGGCAAGGTGAAAGCTGGCAGCCCCCTAGCCCTGGCAGCCGAACGGGTGCAGCAAGCCAACCAGGCCCTCGCCCAGGCCATCGAGCGCCAGGTCCAGCTGGAATCGGCGATGGAAACGCTGCGCAGCCTCGCTTCCCGGCTCGAAGCGATCGACGCAACCGAGCGCCCTGCCCTGGAGGCCCTCCGCCAGCGGGAAGCCAACCTCCAGCTGCGGCGGGCTGAAGTGCAGCCCCTGCGCCAACACTGCGCCAGCTTGCAGCAAACCCTGGAGAGCCTGGAAGCCCTCGAGCGCCAACTACGCGAGCAACAGGGCGAACAGAGCAGCCAACGGCAGCAGTTACAGCGCAGCCAGCAGGAGCTGGACAACCTGGGCCGGCAACGCAGCGAGCGAATCCAGGCCTTGGAGACGCTGCAACAGCAGAGCCGCCGCAACCAACAGCACCAGAACCTGGCCCAACAGCTCCTCGATCGCGACAACCTGGAGCGCGAAGCCGACCAGTTGCGCAGCCACCGGGAGCAATTCAGCCAACTGCAGCAGCAGGCCGAGGAGCTCAAAGCCGCCCTGGCCCAGCTGCCCCCCATCGGCGACGACCAGGTGAAAGCCCTGCGCCTCCAGGAACAGCGGCTGGCCCAGGCCGAGGCCCGCTGCCAGGCCATGGCCACCAGCCTCACCGTGCTGGAGGCCGCCCAACCCCTCTGGCTGGAGGATCAAGCCCTGGCGCTCGGCGAGGAGGTGCAGCTCACCAGTCCCCAGGACTTACACCTGGGGACTGGGGTTCGGGTGCGCATCAGCCCGGGTGGCGGCGAGGCCACCGCCGATGCCAAGCAACAGCTCCAGCGCGCCCAGCACGATCACGCGCAGCTGCAGGCCCAGTTGGGGGTGGACTCGAGTGAGATCGCCGAACCCATCGCCCAGCAGCGCCGCAGCCTGGAGAGCGACTTGCAACGCCTCAGGCAAGCCGCCGCGGCCATCCCCTGGGCCCAACTGGACGCCCAAAGCACGACCCTCGAGCAGCGGCGCCAAAAATTGCAGCAGGCCATGCAGCGGCAGGTCCCGATCCAACAGGAGCTCTCCAGCAGCGGTGAGCTGCCAACCACCAGGGAGGAGCTTGAAACCTGGCTTGACACCCTGCGGGAGGAAAGCCAGCTGGGCACAACCCAGATCCAACAGCTGGAACAGGAGCTGCAACGGAGCCAACAGGCGCAGGAGCAACTCCAGGCAAGCCACCGGGCCCTGGAAACCCGGCTAGAGCAATTGACAGGCTCCCTCAAGACGCTGGCGGAGCGCCGCCAGCTGATCGAACAGACCCACGGCCAGACCCCGGCCCTCAAGCAGGAGCTGCAGCAGCAGCAAGCCAAGCTGGCCATCCAGGAGCAAGCCCTCGCCGAGCTCGAACAACCGGCCAAGCGCGTTGGCGATGGACCAGCCAGCCCCGAAAACCCAGACAGCAGCCTGAGCTGGGAGCAACGCAGCCAAGCTCTGGAAGCCGAAAAAGACACCCTGCTCACGGCCAAAGGACACAACGAACAGCTGTGTTTCAGCCTCAGTGCCGTGGATCCGGCAGCCGAGGTGGAGCAGGGCCAGGCAAATCTGGAAACGGCCCAGGCGGAATGGGATCGCCTGCGGCAACAGGCCGACGCCTGGCAATTGCTGCAACGGTTGTTTCACCAAGCCCGAGGCGCCCTGGCCGAGCGGTACAGCACGCCCCTCAGCCAGGCGATGGATCGCTACCTGCAATGCCTCGGCATCAACCAGCAGCACAGCCAACTGGCGTTTGATCCCAAGGCGGGATTTGGGGAACTGCAACTGCTCCAACAGGGACAAGGCTTTGCCTTTGAACAACTCAGCGGCGGTATGCGTGAACAATTGGCCGCCGCCCTGCGCCTGGCCATCGCCGACGTGTTGCAACCGGCCTACGACAACAGCTTGCCTTTGGTCTTTGACGATGCCTTCACCAACAGCGACCCGGAGCGGCTAGCTGGTTTGGGCCGGATGTTGGAACTGGGTGCCTCAGCCGGCATTCAGATCATCCTGCTCTCGTGCAATCCCACCGATTACACCGAACTGGCCGAGAGATTGGGCCGTGTGATCGCCCTCGAACCCCAGGCTCTGCGATCCCCAACCAACAACTGATCAACCATTGGGCGCCCCTTGCGTGCGCATGAAAAAAGCCCCGGCAATTGCCGGGGCTTCCCTGGTTGAAGAGACCCGCGAGGGGCTTAGGCCAGGGGGCAGATCACTCTTCGTCTTCGTCGGCAGAGCCTGCGGGGATCAGACGAATCTGCTTGCGACCGAGCTTGATCTCGAAGTCATCACCGGGCTTGAGATCGAGGATGGCCGTGTAGGCCTTGCCAATCAGCAAGTTGCCATTGCCTTGCACCGTGGCCACATAGCTGAGCTTGCGCCCGCCTTTACCCACCTTGCTGGAGCCACCAAGCTCCACACCTTTGGCCTCGAGCAGGGCCTCATAGAAGGCAGTGAAGTTCAGGCGCTCGCCGCCATCCTTCTTGTCAGAGACATAGCCGCAAGCACGGACAATCTCGGACTTACCCACATCGCCAAGCTCTTTGACCTTGGCCAGCAATTCAGAACCTGTGAGCGACATTTTGAGGATTGACCCCTTGAATACTTTTAAAAGATACACCATCCACCACCGATGTGAAGAGGGTGCACAAAGGAATGCACGCTCAAAAGTTTGGCGATTGAGGTGATCCCGCCATGATCAACAGGGTGATCAACAGCCTGGCAAGCTGATAGAACCACCCTGGGACCACCTTGATGCCATCGACGTGCCATGGATGGGATGCGGATCCTCCAGCCAAGTGATCGTGATCAGTTGGCAGAGGTCTATCGCGATGCCGTGATCAGCCAGGCCCTTGGGTTGTACTCAAGCTCCCAACTTGAAGCCTGGGCCAACCACGGCTGGCGCAGTGATGTGATTGCACGGGCGCTGCACCAAGGATTTGGCCTGGCCAGCCTGGCCAGCACCAGCTCCCCAACGATTGAGGCCTTTGCCGTGTTGGAGCCAGGCGATCGGCTGGCCTTGCTCTACTGCCGCGGCCGCTCCAGCCGGCAGGGCCGCAGTTCCGCACTCGTGAAGGCCCTGGAAGAGTATGCCCGGCAAACCGGTTGCCCCCAGCTGCGCACGGAGGCAAGCCAACTCTCACGGCCCTTACTGGAGCGCCTGGGCTGGCAGGTGGAAGCCGAGGAAACGGTGCTGTTTGCAGGGGTTCTGTTCAGCCGCTGGCGGATGATCAAACCCCTCTAGCAACCGATGCCCGAGCCGTGGCCGAAGCCCAACTCCAGCAGTTTCTCGAGAAAGTGAAGCAG
>JBEDHM010000076.1:0-7488 GCA_041174105.1 Cyanobacteriota bacterium
GATGCGGGCAGCCGGTGATAGGCCAAAGCTCACATTGCTGACGCCAAGTACCACATGAACACCCGGTAAGTCCTCACGGATACGCCGAATCGCTTCGACCGTGGCGGCACCATTGAGGCGGTCTTCCTCAATGCCAGTGGAGATGGGAAGGGCTAGGGGGTCGTAGAAAATCTCATGGGCCGGGATGCCAAATTCCAACGCATCGCGATAGGCCCGCTTGGCAATGGCGAGTTTGCGATCAGCCGTGCGGGCCATGCCCTCTTCGTCGATCGTTCCCACCACCACCCCGGCGCCATAGGCCTTCGCCAGTTCCAGCACCTTGAAGAAGCGCTCATCGCCATCTTCGTAGTTGGTTGAATTGAGAATGCACTTACCACCGGCCACCTTCAGGCCCGCCTCCATCTTCTGCCACTCGGTGGAATCGAGCATCAACGGCAGGTTCACATTGGTGACCAACCGGCTCACCAACTGACGCATGTCCGTTTCCCCATCCCGTCCGACGTAGTCGACGTTGACATCGAGCACGTGGGCGTTTTCCTTCACCTGTCCGCGGGCCACGGCCACCAGGCCATCCCAGTCTTCTTCGGCCAGCAGTTCGCGCACCTTCTTGGAGCCGCTGGCGTTCAGCCGCTCACCAATGATCAGGAATGAATTGTCTTGGTGATACGGCGTGGTGCTGTAGATCGAGGCCGCGGCAGGTTCGTAGCCCAGGGCCGGGCGAGGGTCCTCGGCGCTTTCAACCTGGGCAGGGGTTCTCACAGAACGGCTTGCCGGCTTGAGTTCGGCGGCCAATTCAGCCAAGGCGCCGATATGGGCCGGCGTGGTGCCGCAACACCCGCCGATCACCTGCACCCCCAAATCCTCCACGAAGTGCAGCAACTGCATCCGCATCTCCAGGGGGGTGAGCCGGTAATGGGCCACACCTCCGATGTTCTCCGGCAGGCCGGCGTTGGGAATGCAACTCACCACAAAAGGACTGTGCTCGCTGAGATAGCGAACGTGCTCCTTCATCTGCTCCGGACCGGTGGCGCAATTGAGGCCCAGCACGTCGATGGGGAATGGCTCGAGAATCGCCACAACGGCGGCGATGTCAGAACCCACCAGCATCGTGCCGGTGGTTTCCATCGTCACGCTCACCATCAGGGGGCGGCGCTGGCCAGTTTTGGCAAAGGCGGCCTCGATGCCCTGCAGGGCTGCCTTGATCTGCAGCACGTCCTGGCAGGTTTCCACGATGAACAGATCCACATCGCCGGCCAACAGGCCCTCGGCCTGCTCGGTGAACGAGGCCTTCATGACATCGAAATCGATGTGGCCCAGCGTGGGCAACTTGGTGGTTGGCCCCATCGATCCGGCCACGAAGCGCGGTTGATCAGGGGTGGAAAAGGCATCAGCGACCTCACGGGCCAGCTCGGCGGCACGCTTATTGATCGCGAAGGCCTGATCCTGCAAGTCATATTCGGCCAGCACAATCGAGGCAGCCCCGAAGGTGTCGGTCTCGATCACATCGCAACCCACCTCCAGAAACTGGCGGTGCACCGCCTGCACCACATCAGGCCGGGTGAACACCAGGTTTTCGTTGCAGCCCTCCAAGGCCAGACCGCCGAAATCGTCGGGGCCCAGATCCATCTGCTGCAACGACGTGCCCGTGGCCCCGTCAAACACCAACACCGGACGCTCCGGGCTGTGTAATCGCTCCAGAAATCCCATGCGCGACTGGACATCAGCGCCTTTGCCATCAGCGCCTTTGCCAGCAGCGCCTTTGCCAGCAGCGCCTTTGCCAGCAGCGCTTTTGCCAGCAACGCGTTTCTCAGCAGCGGTTTGCTCAGAGGTCACGGCAGGGGACGAAGGCGAAAGTGTGGACACCTGTTCGCGCGCCATCAACCCTGAAGCCGCACCCGCGTCACCCAGTGCTGGTAGTCGGGATCACGGCCCTCGGTGATCGCCGTCAGCCGATCCCGGATCGCCTCCATCACCGGCCGCTGAATGCTGAGGTCGGTGGATTCCACCCGTCGCACGGGGGTCACCTTGGCGGCCGTACCACTGAGGAACACTTCGTCGGCAATGAACAGCTCGGTTTTATCCACGGGGCGCTCGAGGGTGGGAATGCCCATCGCCTTGGCCAGTTCAAGCACGCTGGCGCGGGTGATGCCCTCGAGGATGTCCTGATCGACGCCGGGGGTGATCAGCACACCATCCCGCACGATGAACAGATTCATGCCGCTGGCCTCACTTACTTTGCCGCGGCTGTTGAGCAGCAGGGCCTCGTCAAAACCGCTCTTCACGGCTTCTGTCTTGGCGAGGGAACTGGTGATGTAGGCCCCGCTGATCTTGCCGCGCAGGGGCAGCGACCGATCTTCCTGGCGGCACCAGGAGCTAATCCGGCAACTCACCCCTTCGGGAGAGAGGTAGTCGCCGAGTTCGAGGCCGTAGATCAGAAAATCGGTTTCGATGTTGTGGAGGCGGGGGGCAATCCCCAGATCACTCGTATAAACAAAGGGCCGCAGATAAACCGGACAGGTGGGCTTATTGGCCTGCAGGAAGGTCTGGATCGCCTCAAGGATGGTGGCTTCACTGAGCTCCGTGAGCAACAGCTGGGCGCTCTGACTCAGCCGCCGGGCATGGCGGTCGGCACGAAACAGCAGGATCTCGTTGGGATCGGAAGGGTTGGGGATGGCGCGCATGCCCCCAAAGGCACCGGTGCCGTAGTGGAGGGCGTGGGTGGCCACCGACAACGTGGCCTCGGCAAACGGCACACACTTGCCACCAAACCAGGCGTAGGGAAGGAATTGGTGCATCGTGCGCGATCCGATGCCCCCGATCTTCTCAGAGCAGCAAGCAGGATGGGGGCATGCATCGATTGGCCGCGGTTCCAGGCAGTACGGGCGAGGCCGATGCGGGCGCCTTCGTGGAGCAGCCAACCGCGCCGGTGATTCTGCTGAGCAGTGCCGATACGGATTTGGTGGCGGTGGATCGGTTGTTGCAGCAGCAACCAACCCTGCTGGGCCATGCCCTGCGCGGTCTGAACTTGGCGGCCCTCGCCCATCCGGCCGTGGTCGACCATTACCTCAGCAGCACCGTGGCCTCGGCCCAACTGGTGGTTGTGCGGCTGCTGGGGGGACGCGGCCATTGGAGCTACGGACTTGAGCAGCTGCAGCTGTGGGCAACGGCCCAGCCCAACCGGCAGCTGCTGGTGTTGGCCGGTACTGCCGATGAGGACAGGGCCCTGGCCGAGCTGGGCACGGTGGCCCCTGAGCTGGCCGTAGCCCTGGCGGAATGTTTTCGCCTGGGCGGGCCGGACAACCTCACCCAGGTGCTCCGTTGCTGGAAGGCCTGGCTTGAAGGCCAGGAACCACCCCAGCCCGCGCCCGTACCCCTGGCGGATCCCCTGCCCTACGACTGGCGGCAGGAAACGGGGCCGCGGGTGGGCGTGATCGCCTATCGGGCCATGCTCCAGGCCAATGACACCGCCGTGGTGGACGCGATCCTGGCCGCCCTACGGCACGAGGGACTCTGCCCCCGGGCGCTTTGGGTGAGTGGCCTGCGCGATCCAGCTGTGCAGCAGGGCGTGGCCGATCTGCTTGAGCGTGAGGGGACCTCGGCGGTGCTCTGCACCACCTCGTTTGCCTCCGTGCAGGTGGATGAGGCGGGATTGGGGGCTCCCCTGTGGGAGCGACTCGCCGTGCCCGTGTTGCAGGTGCTCTGCAGCGGCCTGAGCCGCAGCCAATGGGAGGCCAGCAGCATTGGCCTGGGGCCCACGGATCTGACCCTGCAGGTGGCCCTACCGGAACTGGATGGCCGACTCACCACCCGTGTGGGGGCCTTTAAGGAGCAACGCCAAACCAGTGAACGGTTGGTCTCGGCGCTGGCTCACTACGTACCTGACCCAGAACGACTGGGCTGGATCGCCAAGCTCACGGCCCAGTGGATCCGGCTGCGTCAAACGCCAGCCGAGGAACGCCACGTGGCTCTGGTGCTCGCCAATTACCCAACCCGCAATAGCCGCCTGGCCAATGGGGTGGGACTCGATACGCCTGCCTCAACGGCGCTGATCCTGAAGTGGCTGCACCAGGAGGGGTACGGTCTCTCCACCACCCCCCACGCCCAGACCGAGCTGCCCAGCGATGGGCAGGCTTTGATCGAGGCCCTGCTAGCCGGCCTGACCAACGACCCCGAGAGTGGTCATCGGCCAGCGATGGAACTGCTGCCCCTGAGCAGCTACCGCGCCTGGTATGGCCAGTTGCCGGAAGACGGTCGCCGCCAGCTGGAGGCCGTCTGGGGCCCGCCAGAGCAGGACAAGGGCCTGGTGGGGCCGACGCCCGGAACCTCCGGACCCGCAGGGATGAACGCAGAGCAGGGCTTTCCGATCCGCGGCCTACGGTTTGGCCACGTGGCCGTAATGATCCAACCGGAGCGGGGCTACGACCGCGACCCCAGCCTGAGCTACCACAGCCCAGACCTACCCCCTACCCATGCCTACCTGGCCCAGTATCTCTGGATCCGGCAGCAGTTCGGGGCCCATGTGGTGGTGCATGTGGGTAAGCACGGCAACCTGGAGTGGCTGCCCGGCAAGGGCTTGGGCCTCTCCAACCGGTGCTTTCCCGAGTGGGCCCTCGGCCCCATGCCCCACCTCTATCCCTTCATTGTCAACGATCCGGGCGAAGGATCCCAGGCCAAACGGCGGTCCCAGGCGGTGATCCTCGATCACCTCACCCCACCCTTGGGACGGGCGGGGCTGCATGGGGATCTGCAACGGCTCGAGGCCCAGTTGGATGAGTACTGGGAAGCGCGCCAAATGGGCAGTGAGCGGGCCCAGCTGCTGCGCACCCAGCTGGCCGAACAATTGCGCTTACTGCAATTGCTCACTGACGACGCTCGCAGCCCGCAAGGGGAGGATCGCCAAGACGAGCATCTCGATGGGCTTCTGGATGCCGCCGATGGCTATCTGTGCGAACTCAAGGAAGCCCAAATCCGCCTCGGTTTGCATACCTTTGGCACCCTGCCCGCTCCCGAGCAACGGGCTGAATTGCTGCTGTGCCTTGCCCGGGCACCGCAGGCTGGCCTACCAGGCCTCACCCAGGCCTTCGCCCAATGGGTGGGACTGGCCCTCGATCCGTGGGCTGACCCTGAGGATCGTCCCCTGGAGCCTGCGGATCGGGACCGACTCCAAGCGCTCTTTGGGCCCCAGCCCCTGCGACTGGTGGGCGACGGGGTGGCCTTGCTCGAAGCCCAGTGCCTCAGCATCTGCCAAAAAGCCCTCGACCAGCAGCCGGTGCCGCTGGACGCATTGGGAATTGATCCGGCCCTGGGGGACCCGATCGCTGAGGGGGCAGCAAGTGGTTGGGCCCGGGCCCTCGACCACCTGCAACGCACCCTGGTCCCCAGGCTGTTGGCCTGCGCGGAAGCCGAGCGCCAATCCCTGCTAGCGGGGCTCGCCGGGGAGCGGATTGCCGCAGGCCCCTCGGGAGCTCCCACCCGGGGCCGCCCGGATCTGTTGCCCACGGGCCGCAATTTCTACAGCGTGGACCTGCGCGGGTTACCCACCGAAGCGGCCTGGGATCTGGGTCGGCGCAGCGCTGAATTGTTGCTGGAAGCCCATCTGCAGCAGGAGGGGGAACACCTCCAAACCCTGGCCCTTTCGGTGTGGGGCACCGCCACCATGCGCAATGGCGGCGAAGACATTGCCCAGGCCCTGGCCCTCTTGGGGGTGCGCCCAGTCTGGGATGGACCCACCAGGCGGCTGGTGGATCTGGAGGTGATTCCAATCGCCCTTCTCGGCCGGCCGCGGGTGGATGTCACCCTGCGCATCTCGGGCCTGTTCCGTGATGCCTTTCCCCAGCTGGTGGGTTGGATGAACCGGGCCACGGCCCTGGTGGCGGCCCTCGATGAACCCGCCCATGCCAATCCCCTGGCGGCTGCTGCCCGCATCGATGGGCACAGCGCCAGGGTGTACGGATCGGCGCCCGGGGCCTACGGGGCTGGCCTGCAGGGCCTGATCGATAGCGGTCAATGGGATCACCGCCGTGACCTAGCCGAGGCCTTTCTCCAATGGAGTGGATGGCGCTATGGCTCCCAGGGTTCCGAAGCCATTGAGGCCCAACCGGATCGCGCTGGACTCGAACGGCGTCTGTCCCAGGTGCAAGTGGTGCTCCACAACCAGGACAACCGCGAGCATGATCTGCTCGATTCCGACGACTACTACCAATTCCAAGGGGGCTTGAGCGCCGCAGCTGAAACCCTGCAAGGCCAAGCCCCTGCCCTTTGGTTTGGCGACCATTCCCGCCATGGGCGACCGCGGATGCACCGGCTCGAACGGGAATTCGACAAGGTGCTGCGCAGCCGGGTGCTCAACCCCCGCTGGATAGCCGCCATGCAGCGCCACGGCTACAAGGGCGGGTTCGAAATGGCCGCCAGCCTCGACTATCTCTTTGCCTACGACGCCAGCACCGGCCGCGTGCCCGATTGGGGCTATGGGGGCATCTGTGATCAGTGGCTGGGCGATCCCCAGGTGCGGCGCTTTTTGGAGACCGCCAATCCCTGGGCCCTGCGCGACATGGCCGAGCGTTTGCTGGAGGCCCACAACCGCGGCCTTTGGCAGGGAGCACAAAAAAACCAGTTGGAGCAGTTGCGCCAACTGGTTTTGGAGAGCGAAGGGCTGATTGAACAGCGTTGAACAGTCAGCCGGAAGCCGGCTTCAGCTGTTGAGATCCTTGGCCATCTGTTTGAACGGGTCAATGGCACCCGGCTTGGCGGTGGCGAACTGGCTGATCTTGGGTTGATCCTGCTTCAGGGATGCCTCGACCTCTTTTTCCTGTTTGATCGCCGCCGGACCACCCGGCACATTCACGCCAACGGCAGAACCCTTCTTGCGTTGCTCGAGTTCGGCCGTGGACATGGGCTGGGCGAAGGTTTTTTTCACTGGAGTGGGCACACCTCCGGTGAGATTGATCGTGGTCTCTTTGGTTTCGCTGCCAGGCAGGCCTTCGGAGACTTTCTCCAGGGATGCCTCCATCGAGGCAACTTCCGCCACCATTTCCTTGGTGCCTGGGTTGTCCGCCGTTCCAGGGAAGGTGCGGCGAATGGTGTTCGAGCGACGCATGTAATCCACGTTGCCCATGGTGCTGGAAGCATCCGCATCCAGGAAGAAGGTTTCTTGCTCCTTCTTGGCTTTCACCGGGGTGGCGGCAGTCGGGCTGGATTCAGCCTTGAACAAGCGATCAAACAGACCCATCGACAGGCAGGGGAACGCGTTGCTGAACCCTAGCGGCCATCCAGGGCGAACCCATGGGTATCGGTGCCACAACTCATCAAAAGGCCACGTTTGTTGAGGTGCTGGGCAATCGCATCGCAGGTGTGGGGAGTGGGGCTCCACTGCGCCTGCATCTGGTAGTCGTACCAGGCCTCGGCCCCGTCAAAGTTGAGGGAAAAAGCTGCCTCCAAAAGGGTTTGAAAGGGGAGCCTGTAGCGAGCTGGGTGGGCCAACAGCGCCAG
>JBEDHM010000077.1:0-5286 GCA_041174105.1 Cyanobacteriota bacterium
GGTTGCCGGTGGCTGTGGGGGTGGCCCCGAGCAAAGTGCTCGCCAAACTCGCCAACAAACTGGCCAAATCCACACCGCGCTGGGGCGGGGTGTTTGATCTGGGGGCCACCGGCGACCCCGACCCCCACCTGGAGGCCGTGGCCATTGAAGAGGTGTGGGGCATCGGCCGCCAGCTCTCGCGCTGGTGCCGGCTGCGCGGCGTTGCCAACGCCAAAGCCCTGCGCGACATGAACAGCGGTGAACTGCGGCGCAAATGTGGGGTGGTGGGGCTGCGGTTGCAGCAAGAATTGCGCGGGGTGGCCTGCATCCCGATCGAACGGGTGCCACCGGCGAAACGGGAAACCTGCGTCAGCCGCAGTTTCAGCCAACCCATCACCAGCCAACCAGCGCTGCAACAGGCGATCGCCACCTACCTGAGTCGGGGAGCGGAGAAATTGCGGCGCCAACGGCAACGGGCCGGCGCCATCACCGTGTTTGTACGCAGCAGTCCGTTCAACGGCACCAGCTTTTACAGCCGGGCCGCCACCGTGACCCTGGCGGTGGCCAGCAACGACACCGCCGTGCTCCTGGCGGCGGCCCTGCCCCTAGCGCAGCAACTCTTTCGCCCCCACAAACCCCTACAAAAAGCGGGGATCCTGCTGCAGCAGCTGGTGGATGAGCACACCCTGCAACACCACCTGCTGCTGCCCCTACCCCTTGAGGAGCAACAACGCCGCCAATCCTTGATGGCCACCATCGATCGCCTCAACCGCCGCTACGGCCAGGGCACGGTGCAATGGGCCGCCTGTGGCTTCAACCCCGCCTGGCGCATGCGCCGCTCCCGGCTCTCGCGGGCGGCCACCACCCGCCTCAGCGACATCCCCACGGTGCAGGCCTGATCGCCATGGGGCCCTCAGATGCCGCCTCAGAGTTGGGTCAGAGTTGGATCAGGGCTGCCTCAATCATGGCCGCGGTCACCGGAATGGTTTCCAGCTCATCGGCGTTATCGAGATAGGCCTCAAAGGAGGCATAGCGCCTGATACAGGGTGCCGCACCAGGCTCAGCGCAGGCATCGGCCCAGTTGCCATCGTCGGGTTTGACAACCAGATAGCTGGCCAGGGCCTCCTCCAGATCACCCCCATCGCCAATGCCTTCACCGTGCCAAAGCACCTCGAAAAAGGCCATGCCAACAAATGATCCTGGAGCCAAGGTTAGGGCGCTGCAGCGGCGCGGCGAATGGCCGGCAACGGCCGGCGCGCCATGGAAAGGCGGGTAGAGATGGATGGTCTCTGCGCTGTCTGTCTCGTTTGTGGGATAGCCAACGGAGACCGGGGAGAGGGGACACCTTCTCCCCCAACCTTTCTCCGCCAACCACCACTGGGCGATCGGCACACGCCAAGCACCTTGCGTCAGGAGCGCATCACGATGTTTCTGAAACACCGCAGTGACGGCAGCCTGGTTGAGGTGTTGAGCACGGCGCCCCTGTTTGACCCGTTTGAAAGCAGAATCCCAGGGCGATTTCATGCGGGTGAGGAGGTGCAGGAACCCGAGAGCTTCGCCAAGGCAGATCTCGCCTTCCCATCGGGTGAAGCCCTCCCTGGTTGCTGGACCAATCCCGACTATGGGCAGACCCACGGGGGATGCAAAACCAACAGCTCAAGCCATCGGGCAACAGGCGAAAAGCCCGAACGGGAACACGGCCACGCCACAGGAGCCCAGTTTGAAAGCCAAACGTCATCCCATCGGCCCTAGACCATGAATGGGCAGTCGTAGCCGCAAATCAATCCGCGAACTCTCGCTACGGGAATATGCGCTATATCGCGCGATTTGCAATGAGATCGAAGATCTTCAAGAAGCCATCCTCCATAGCGCCAACGCCCGAATCGACTTTGAAGACCTTGCCGGATCCATGCGGGATCGGCGCCTGCTGGTGGAATGGCTCAGGGAGCTTGACTTGCCGCCTTCGAGTGATTACAGCGATAGCGGCCTGAGCGAAGAGGCCGAGAATCAACTGATCGCCGAAGAGGTGGAATAGGGATCTGAGGCGAGGCTGATTCAGCAGAGCGCGATCAAAAAGTCATACACCTAGGCAAATACCACCACCTACAACAATTCCTTGCTGAACAAACCCTCCACCGCTTCGAGGCGGCGTGACAACGCCTCCAGTTGCTCGTGAATCGCAGGGGCCTCTTCAGGCCGGATCGAGCTAGCCAGCAACTCGTGGCGGATCGCTTCGTGAACAAAGGCCGTGATCGTGAGACCCCGCTTACGCGCAGTTTTTTTGAGATCGTCGAGCAGATCCGGCGGGCAAGTCAGGTTAATCTGGGAACGCTTGCCGTCCGACATAGACAAAGCGCTCCACCCGAAATACAGCGTCTAGATCTTATGCGCCAGGCGCATAGTTTGCAAGGGGGCGGGCCGACTTAGAAGCATCGCTGCATCTTTGCAGCTTCACAGTGCTGCAAGCAAAAGCAGAAGATCTTGGAAATAAAAACTAGCACAACTAGTTAATATAAGTCAAAAGTGTCGACCACATTTACGCGGTAGTGAGATCACTAGGGCCAGCGCCATGGCCAGGCCAGGGCCGAAAATAGGGAGCCATTGCGACATTGCTGGACGGAGCAGGGCCTTTCTGAGCGAACGAAATGCCGCCGCCTCTCCGTTGGCATGGCGTGAACCCGCCGTAGAGACACCGTTACCAAGCAGATCACTACCTCCAGGGAGGCAGTAGGTCAAGCCGAGATGGCATCAGAACTGGGTTGTTGCACCACCTCCGCATAGCCGGCACAGCGCCTGCTGTCGAGCTCCGTGAGATAGCGCCGCTCGTTGTAATAGAGCTCCTGGAAACGCAAGGCGTCGGCATTGAGATCCACAAACAGGCTCTCGATGCGGCTTTCCATATCGCTCACGGGCGCCAGACCCGAAGCTGAGGCATCGGCCTCACGCTGCTCCTCCTCGAGCAAGCGAGCAATGCATCGCTCCAGGGTTTCCAGGCGGTGACTGCTCCAGGCATCCAGCAAATGGCGGCAACGCTTGAGGCTGCGCTGGCGTTCTAGAGCTGCCGTGGCGCCCCGGAGTTGCAACAACGGCTGACCCAGGCCCATCCGCTGCAGTTCATTGGGTTCGAGCAGGGGCGTCAGGCGGTTGAGCAACGCGCTTTGCTCCACCACCAGTTGATCTGCCAGCAGGCGAGGCAGGTCTAGGTCGGCCAAATCAACGCCGGGATCCATGCCACGACTAATCGCCTCCATGCGACCGGCGCCCAGGTTGTCGTCTTCCAAACCACTGATCGCCGCCCAGAGCAACCGGTGGTGTTGCAGGGCGAAATCCTCTAGATCGCGCTGGCGCAATTCACGGCGAATCTCGGCCCGATGGCTGGGGCAGTGGAGATAGAGCCGAAGCAGCTCCGCTTCAGCCCGCTCCCTCAGGCCCGCCTCGCCAGGTTGTTCCCACTTCTGGGAGCGGCCATGCCAGCGCTGCCCCTTGACCTGCTGGCGCAGGTCGTCTTCCAGTTGGATGGCCAGACGGGCCTGGCCGCCGGAAAGGCGCTCCGCCACCCGCTGGAGGTAGTGGCTGCGCACGGCGCTTTGGGGCAGCTTGCCCAGCAGCGCCACCAACTGGGTGACCACCTGCTGGAACTGATCCGGCTTGGCCAGATCGCGGCCCGAGAGCACCTGCTCAATCTGCCAATCAAGCCAAAGCGGGGCCTGATCGAGGAGGGAGCGGTACTCACCCGCGCCGTGGTCCTTGAGGAACTCGTCGGGATCCTTGCCGGAGGGCAAATGCAAAACCCGCAATTCCAGTTGGCCCTGCAGGGCCAGTTGCTCCACTTCGCCGATGGCCCGCTGGGCCGCCCGCACCCCGGCTCCATCGCTGTCGAAATTGAGGATCAGCCGCCGGCCGTCGCAGCAGCGGCAAAGCTGGGTGATCTGTTGGCTGCTCAGGGCCGTACCCAGGGCCGCCACCGCATTGCTGATGCCTGCGGCATGCAGGGCAATCACATCGAAATAGCCCTCCACCACCACGGCGCGATCGTCCTTGCGAATCGCGGCAGCGGCTCGCTCGAGGCCAAACAGGTGCTTGCCCTTCTCAAACACCTCCGTTTCAGGGGAGTTGAGATATTTCGGTTCTGCCCCATCCAAACTGCGGCCGCCAAAACCGATCACGCGGCCCTGGCGGTCCTTGATGGGCACCATCACCCGATGGCGAAAGCGGTCGTAGAAACCATTGCCCCCTTTGCGCGGTACCACCAGCCCGGCCGCCTCCAGCACCTCAGGGGCCAATCCCTCCACCTGCTGGAGGTGGTTGAGCAGGCCATCCCACTGCTCCGGCGCATAGCCCAGCTCGAAGGCCTCAAGCGTGGCTTCTGAGAGACCCCGACTGCCGGTGAGGTAATCGAGGGCTCCCTGGCCATCGGCGCCGCGCAACTGACTGCGAAACCAGCCAGCCGCGAGGGTGAGCACCCGGTAAAGCTGCTCCCGACGCGACAATTGCTTGCGCAGACGCTCCTGCTGGGGACCGTCGAGGGTTTCAATCGGGAGCTGATATTTGCGGGCCAGCTCCAGCACCACATCGCTGAAGCTGTTGCGCTGCAGCTCCATCAAAAACTTGATCGCGTTGCCGCCGGCACCACAGGAGAAGCAGTAGTAGAACTGCTTGGCTGGCGACACCGTCATCGACGGTGATTTGTCGTCGTGGAACGGGCAAATCCCCACGAATTCCCGCCCCTTCTTTTTGAGCACCACGTGCTCACCCACCACGTCAACGATGTCTGCACGCTCCTTGACGGCTTCAATCGTGCGGGGGTGGAGGCGCGGCAAGCTCAACAGCGGGCCCAACGACGCGGGAAGCCCTGATTCTGACCGGCGCCGCCGGGCGGTGCTGTCCATGGTGGTCAGCGCCTTGAGCTTCAGCCTGATGGGGCTGTGCGTGAAGGAAGTGGGGGCCAGGATTCCCGCGGCCGAGGTGGTGCTTGCCCGCAGCGTGTTGAGCATTGGCCTGAGCTGGTGGCTGCTGCAGCGGGCCCAGGTGCCGCCCTGGGGCCAACGCCGGGGATTGCTGATCTGGCGGGGCGCCGTTGGCAGCGGGGCCCTGCTGTGTGTGTACAGCGCCATCGCCTCCCTGCCCCTGGCCTCCGCCACGGTGCTGCAATACCTCTATCCCACCTTCACCGCCCTGCTGGCCTGGCTTGGCCTGGGCGAACGCCTCAATCCGCGGGTGTGGGTGGGGATGGCAGTGGGTTGGCTGGGGGTGGTGCTGGTCGCGCAGCCGGCGGCCCTGTTGGCAGGCAGCAGCACCCTGCCCCTG
>JBEDHM010000078.1:0-4391 GCA_041174105.1 Cyanobacteriota bacterium
CCCCAGGGCCTGGCAATCGGCGCGCTCGAGCACTTTGAGCTCCAGCCCGTAGGTGCTGGCGATCTCGGCGGCAGTGTCGGCCAGATGCTTGGGCGTGGCGATGTTGGGGGGGGCGGCTACCAAGTGGCGGGCCAGTTCCACGCCGGCGCAGCTGGCCTCGACGGCAGCCAGGCCAGCGGTGCCCTCGGTGCCCAGGCCGATCAGGCTCACCTGGGTCGGAAGGGCTGGGGGCTCACTCTCGCTTTTGAAGCGGTGGTCCACAAACAGGCTGAGCTTCACCGCCTCAGCCATGGCTTTGGCGGCGGTCGCCGCTGGCAGCCCTGCGCTCGGGAGGGCCAGGCCCAGCTCCCGGGCGCCCAGGCGGCTGGCGGCTTGGGCCGCGGCAGCTGCGGCCTGACGCAGGGCGCTGAGATCGAAGTGGCTTGCTTCGCCCAAGCCCACCAGGATCAAGGTTTGGGGCGTGGCCCCCAGCCGTTCAATCGGCAGGATCTCACCGGGTTTGGCCTTGAAGCGGCGCTGCTCAAGCCGTTCGTTGAGGCTTGCCCCCAGCAGGTTCTCCAGCCATTGCCTGGATGGTTCCGGCGGGTTGCTGCCATCACTGGCGAACAGGCCTACGGCCAGGCTGTCACCCTGCCAGCTCGCCAAAGCCTGGCTGAGGTCGTCGGGGATGCAGCGAAACTCCATGGACCACAGCCAATTGGGCGCGATCGTAGCCAGGGTGATCGAACCGCCAGGCGCGGCGGCGGGCTAGTCCAGCTCAGCGGTGAAGGGGGTGGCCCAGCGTTCTCGGGTTTCCTTGTTGAACGGGGGTTGCCAGCGCTGGATCAGGGCCTGCTCCAGGGCCCGCCGGGGCTTGATGGCTTCTGGCACGTCTAGCCAGAAGCGGATGCTCAGCTGCAGGGGCAACTTCACCTTCTGCAGCGCTTCGCTGTAGGCGGCCAGGTAGCGCTTGCAATCGTGCTCCCCTTTCCAGCGGTGGTCGGCGCGCCCGGTTTCGCCCACGTAGAGCAGCAGCGGTGAGGCCCCGCTGCTGGCCAGATCGATCACGAAATAGAGCGCAGCCCCCTGATGGGGCGCCGCGGGCCAGCGCCAGAAGGAGAGGGGTTGGGGCTTCAGCTCCAGCGGATTGAGGGTGGCTGCCTGTTGGCTGGTGGCGTCGCCTGCCGCGGCAAACAGCAGGCCCTGCTGGCCCAGGGTTGGATGGCCGGCAAAGAGGGGATGTTGGAAGCTGGCAAGCCGGTGCCGCCAATCCTCCAATTGGTGGCGCAGGAGCGGCAGAGCCTCGATGTCCCCAGCCGCCCTCGAAGCGGTGACTGACAGGGAGCTGTCTGGGTTGGCGAAAAGGTCACCCTGTTTGGCCATCAGCGCAAGGGGCCTTTGGTCGCTGGCTTGGAGGTGCCTGGCTCTGGCGTACCAGGTTGGGGGAGGGCGGGTCCGGCCTGGCCCTGGCTGAAGCGCACTTTGCCAATCCAGCCCTCCACCAGATCGGCGGGAAACTGCAGCCGCTGCTGGAGATCGGCGAGATCCTGGAAGGGGCCGCGGGCCCGCTCCCGCAGCAACCGCTGGCAGCGCTCGGCGGAGAGCCCCAGTTGGCTGAGGGAGCTGGCGGTTGCTTTGTTCAGATCCAGGCGGGGGGGCGCTGCCATCGCAGCTGGTGGCCCGGCGTACCAGCGAAAGTCCAGCAGCGGCAGCCAGGCCGCCAGCTGGGCCGGGCTCAGCTCGAGGCTGTGCTGCAGATCCTCGGCGCCGCTGAGTTGAACCCCCGCCCGCTGCAGGCGCAGCAACCGGTCCACCTGGTCCGCGCTGATGCCCGGAAGTCGCAGCCAGTCGGCCGCGGTGGCCCGGTTCACATCGAGGCGCCAACCGAGGCTGGCGGCGCGGCGAACCTCAGCCGCAGAGCCCAGGCGCAGAGCGGGGTTGTGTTCGAGTTTGAGGGCGAGTAGATCGGTCTCGATGCGCTCGTCTCGCTCGTTCTCGTTGACCTGGCTTGCGCCGGGCCTGTTGTCGCCTCTGAGGTTTGGGCTGAAGCCGTTTGCACTGCGCAGGGGCGCCGGGGTTGGACTTGCCAGGGGCTGGGTTGCCGGGGGTTTCGGGATCAGGCCAGCCGCCAGGAGCAAGCGCCGAGCCAGGGGATCCAGCCAGTGCCGATGGGCCATGGTTCGGGGCGCTGGGGGTGGAGCGGCGCAGACTCTGGGCCTGAAACTAGCGAGCCACCTCGGTTTCAGGCCAGTCGATCAGGCCCCAGCGCAGGCCGAGCACCGCGGCGTGGGTGCGATCGCTGGCCTGCAACTTGCGCATCACATGGCTGAGATGGGTTTTCACCGTGTCTGCGGACACGTAGAGCTTTTCGCCGATTTGGATGTTGCTGTTGCCTTTGGCCACCAGGGCCAGCACCTCCAATTCCCGGGGGCTTAGGGGTTCGATCGGGCTGCCGTGTTCATGGCCGCGGCGAAACAGGGTCTGCAGGCTTTTGTCGATGTAGAGGCCGCCACCGCTCACGGCCTGCAGGGCAGCCACGCCGGCTCCTAACCCCATTTTTGATTCGAGCAAGATGCCATCGCAGCAGGCATCGATCGCCGCCTTGATCTGAAATTGGCGCTGCTCCTGGGTGACCAGCAGCAAGGTGTGGATCTGGGGCCAACGGGCCTTGATCTGTTGCACCAGGGCAATGCCACTGCCTTCCTCGAGCTTGTCGCTGAGGAGCACCACGGTGGGTTGGTGTTGGGCCACCAGGGCGAGGCCCTCGGCCTCGGTGGTGGCGGCACCCACCACCTGCCTGGGCTCATGGGTCCAGCCCAGAAAAGCCGCCAACAGGGCACGGCTTCCCAGGCACACCACGATGCGGGCGTCGTGGAGCAGCACGTTGCTCAGGTCGGTGTTCTGCCGAACCTGGGGGATCAGGGGTGTGAAATCCAGGGCCCTGGGTGGGTGGGCGTCGCTTTCCATCCTGTCGAGCTTGGGGGGACCTGTCATCCCTGGCCCCTGGGGCATTCCTCGGCCCTGGGGCGTCGATTACGTGGATCCGCACTGGGCAGGCCAGGGTTGAGTCTCCAGAATTGGCCAACCGCGGCGCTGCCTGGGTCATGGCGTTCTTTGACTCCGAAATCGTTCAGGACGAGGCCAAGCGCCTGTTTCTGGATTACCAGCAGTTGATGCAGCTGGGCAGTGACTACGGCAAGTTTGATCGGGAGGGCAAAAAGCTCTACATCGAGCGCATGGAAAACATGATGGAGCGCTATCGGGTGTTCATGAAGCGCTTTGAGCTCTCCGAAGACTTCCAGGCCAAGCTCACCGTTGAGCAACTGCGCACGCAGTTGGGGCAATTCGGACTCACCCCCGAAACGATGTTCCAACAGATGCAGCAGACCCTCGAGCGCATGAAAAGTCAGCTGGAAGCCGAGGCCTAGTCAGAGACCTGGCTGGTGGCCGATGGCTGCCTACGATCCGCCCTGCTGCAGGACGTGGGATGGCCGAGGGCACTGGAGGGTTGGGCGAAGCCTTGACGCGGGGCGTTGCCGACCTATTCCCTGCTAGTGAGCCCTCCCTGGCGGCCAGGCTGGCGGAGGCCAAGCAGGCAGGGCGGCCCCTGCGCATCAAGCTCGGCATCGACCCCACCGGCGTCGACATTCATCTGGGGCACTCGATCCTGTTTCGCAAGCTGCGGGCTTTCCAGGATGCGGGCCATACGGCTGTGTTGATCATTGGCGATTTCACCGCCCGCATTGGGGATCCCACGGGGAAAAGTGCCACCCGGGTGCAGCTCAGCGCCGAAGACGTGGAAGCCAATGCCCGCACCTATCTGGCCCAGCTGGGCGAGGGTTTGCCGAAGGAGCTGGCGCTGTTGGATTTTGAAACCCCTGGAAGGCTGGAGGTGCGCCGCAACAGTGAGTGGTTGGCAGCTTTGGCCTTGCCTGAGGTGATCGAGCTGCTGGGGATCTCCACCGTGGGTCAGATGCTGGCCAAGGAGGATTTCGCCAATCGCTATGGCTCGGGCATCCCGATCTCCCTGCACGAATTTCTCTACCCCCTGCTGCAGGGCTACGACTCGGTGGCCATCGCGGCTGATCTGGAGCTAGGCGGCACCGATCAGAAATTCAACGTGGCCATGGGCCGCGACCTGCAGCGCCATTTCGGCCAGAGCCCCCAGTTCGGGATGTTGCTTCCCATCCTGCCCGGGCTCGATGGCGTGCAGAAGATGAGCAAGAGCCTGGGCAACACCGTGGGCCTGGCGGAAGACCCCCTCTCGATGTACTCCAAGCTCGAGAAGGTTCCCGATCAGGTGGTGGACGACTACCTCACCCTGCTCACCGATTTGGATCTGGCCGCCCTGCCCCCCAACCCGCGGGAGCGCCAGAAGCGGATGGCGCTGGAGGTCACCCGTCAGCGCCATG
>JBEDHM010000079.1:0-3008 GCA_041174105.1 Cyanobacteriota bacterium
CCTCCAAGGAGGTGGGGGGGCTCCTGCTACTCCTGGAAGCGGGCCAAGCCCTCGAGAGCCTGGAATTGGCCAATCGCGCCCTGCAACCACCCCAGGCCCCAGCCCTGGGGAGCAGCCGAGAAGCCGACCTCACCCTGTTGGCCGGCCTGGCGGCCCTGGCCGCCGCGGCCGATCTGCACCAACAACGCCGCTACGAAGGTGCCGCCCAAACCCTGAAACAGGGCCTGCAATTGCTGCAGCGCATGGGCCAATTGCCCGAGCTGCGCCAGCAAATCAGCCAGGAACTCGATGGCCTGGTGCCCTTTCGGGTTCTGGATCTGCTCAGCCGCAACCTCACGGCTACAGCGGAGCGGGCAGAGGGTTTGGCCTTGCTGCAGGAGCTGGTGGAGCGGCGTGGGGGGCTCGAAGGCGCGGGGGATCCCAACCTGCCGCCCGCTGAATTCACCGCCTTTTTGAAGCAGATCCGGGCATTCCTGACGGTGCAGGAACAGGTGGATCTGTTCAGCCGCTGGGCCGAGGGTTCCCAGTCGGCCGAAGCTCTGGCCACCAGCGCCCTCACCGCCTCAGGCTTTGCCCAGCGCAAACCGGACCGCATCGCCGCCGCCAAGGAGCGGCTCCAGGCCAGCCGTCGCAGCGAAGGGCAGCCCGTGCTGGCCTACCTGCACCTGCTCCTGGGTGAGGTGGACCAGGCCCGCGAGGCCTTTGCCACTGATGCCGGAGCCGAGCTCAAGCAATGGGCAGCCAAACAAAGCCCAGACCCCCTGGCCCAGATCTGTGCCGCCTGCGGCGACTGGCTCGGCCGGGACGTGTTGCCCGGCTATCGCGATCTGGAAGCCGATCCCGACCTAGAGGCCTATTTCGCCGATCGCGATGTGCAGGCCTATATCGAGAGCCACGATCCCCTGGGCGCTCCTGAGCCAGCGGTCCCTGGGTTCATCGGCAGCTTCCCCAACCCGTTTGCCATGCCCACGGCCGCCAAAGCCGAGCCCAGCGAAGAACCTGGCGATGACGATGGGGATGGGGAGGAAGAGCCCTGGCTGGATGCCTGGGTGCCGCGCTGGCAGTGGCCTGACCTGCATTGGCCCGAACTGAGCTGGCGGAAATGGCCATGGACCAAGCGGCCTTGGCCCCAGCTGAGCTGGCCAGAAGCCCCTGGCATCCATAGCCGGCAGCTGGTGTGGGGAACGGCCGGTGTGGCAGCGGTGGCCCTCGCCGCGGCCGTCGTCGCCGGCCTGCGCAGCAAACCCAATCCATCAACGGCCCTCTCCAAACCCCTGGCGGCCCAGCCCGCACCGGTGAAGCCCGTCCTGCCCCCGGCGCCCAAGCCCCAACCGCTGGTGCCCCTGACGGTTGACGAACCCAGCGACGCCCAACTCCAGACCCTGCTAGAGGCCTGGCTCAACGCCAAGGCGGCCGTGCTGGCGGGCAAAACCAGCACCCTGCCCCTCGATGAGCTGGCCCGGCCCCAGCTGGTTGCCAACCTCCAGGCCGATCGCAACGCCGACCAGAGCCGCGGCGAGAGCCAAACCATCACGGCCCAGGTTCAAGCGCTGCAGATTGAGGACCGCAGCCCGATCCGCATCGCCGCCAGCGTGAACCTCGACTACAGCGAAACCCACCTGGGCCCCGATGGCACGCCCACCGGGCCTGCCACCAAGCTGCAGTTGAGCAACCGCTACGTCTTCGCCCGCGATGGGGGCACCTGGCGCCTCGCGAGCTTCCAGCGAGCGACGCAGTAGATCCTCCCTGAAGCTCATCAGCGAAGCTCCGGGCTGCAACGCCCTGCACCAGTCCGCTTTTTTACGATCGTTTCACTGCTGGGGCTCCGCCCCACCCGCGCGAGCCACCGATGTTTGACGAGCTTTCCCAGAGATTCGAAGACGCCGTCAAAAGCCTGAGGGGCCAGGCCAGCATCAGCGAGACCAATGTGGAGGGGGCGCTGAAGCAGGTGCGCCGCGCCCTGCTCGAGGCCGATGTGAGCCTGCCGGTGGTGCAGGACTTTGTGGAAGAGGTGCGCCGCAAGGCGGTGGGCGCCGAGGTGGTGCGCGGTGTCAGCCCTGATCAGAAGTTCATCCAGCTGGTGCACGAGCAGCTGGTGGAGACCATGGGCGGCGAGAACGCCCCCCTGGCCCAGCCCAAAGCCGAAGGCGAAGGCCCCACGGTGGTGCTGATGGCTGGCCTGCAGGGCGCCGGCAAAACCACCGCCACCGCCAAGCTGGGCCTCCACCTCAAGGAACAGGGGCGTAAGGCCCTGCTGGTGGCTGCCGACGTGTACCGGCCGGCCGCCATCGACCAGCTCACCACCCTGGGCGCCCAGATCGGGGTGGAGGTGTTCAGCCTGGGGGCCGAGGCCAAACCGGAGGCGATTGCGGCCGCTGGCATCGCCAAGGCCAAGGCCGAAGGGTTCGACACGGTGCTGGTGGATACGGCCGGCCGACTCCAGATCGATCAATCGATGATGGAGGAGATGGTGCGGATCCGCGAAGCCGCTGCGCCCGATGAGGTGCTGCTGGTGGTGGATTCGATGATCGGCCAGGAAGCGGCCGATCTCACCAGGGCCTTCCACGACCAGGTGGGGATCACCGGTGCCGTGCTCACCAAGCTCGATGGCGACTCCCGCGGCGGGGCTGCCCTCTCGATCCGCAAGGTGAGCGGGGCGCCGATCAAGTTCATCGGCACCGGCGAAAAGGTGGAGGCGCTGCAGCCCTTTCACCCCGAGCGGATGGCCAGCCGCATCCTCGGCATGGGCGATGTGCTCACCCTGGTTGAGAAGGCCCAAAAGGAGGTGGAGCTCGCCGATGTGGAGCGGATGCAGCAGAAGCTGCAGGAGGCCTCCTTCGACTTCTCCGACTTCCTGCAGCAAATGCGCCTGATCAAGCGCATGGGCTCCTTGGGGGGGCTGATGAAAATGATCCCGGGCATGAACAAGATCGACGACGGCATGCTCAAGCAGGGCGAAGAGCAGCTCAAAAAAATCGAGGCGATGATCAGCTCGATGACCGAGGCCG
>JBEDHM010000080.1:0-3011 GCA_041174105.1 Cyanobacteriota bacterium
GCTCGCGCCTGGTCGAGGGCCTGCTGCCAGGCCGCCGTTTGGGCCGGGGGCACACTCACCAGGATCCGCGCGCCGCCCTCGGCAAACAGGAGATGGTCGAGCCGTCCTGCGGCTGCCGGCAATTCCAAATGCAGCCCCAATCCAGAAGCGATACAGGCTTCGGCGGCGGCCACGGCCAAACCACCATCACTGAGATCATGGGCTGAGGCCACCAACCCCTGGGCAATGGCTTGGCGCAGGAAGGATTGAACGGCTCGCTCCAGGGCTAGATCAATCACCGGCGGCCGGCCCGTGACCAAACCATGGATGCGCTCCAGGTAGCTGGTGCCCGCCAGGGTCACCCGGGCATCGGCTGGCTCCGCCAGGGGTGCCCCGAGCAGCCACACCCCATCCCCGGGTTCTCTCCAGGCCAAGCCGGTGACATGGGCTAGGTCATGCACCAATCCCACCATGCCCACCACGGGCGTGGGATGGATCGGTTGCATGCGGCCATCGGGCAGGCGGGTTTCGTTGTAGAGGGAGACATTGCCGCCGGTGACCGGGGTATCGAGGGCGGTGCAAGCCGCGGACAGACCGCGACAGGCCAAGGCCAATTGCCAGTAGCCCGTGGGCGTTTCCGGCGAGGGGAAATTGAGGTTGTCGGTGACCGCCAGGGGTTCGGCGCCCACACAGCTCAGGTTGCGGGCCGCCTCGGCCACGGCGGCCATCCCGCCCCGCTCAGGATCGAGGGCTACCCAGCGGTTGGGACAATCCACCACCGCCGCCACACCGCGGGTGGCTGTGGCCATGGCTCCTGGACCCTGCTGGGGCCGCAAGCGCACCACCGCCGCATCGGCGCCACCGGGCAACACCACCGTGTTGGCCTGCACCTGGTGGTCGTACTGGCGATACACCCAACGCTTGCTGGCGATGGTGGGATCGTCGAGCAGCTCCAGCAGCACCTCACCCCAACTCTGATCTGGCAACGGCAGATCGGCCTGGTTCCAGCGCCAATGGGCCTGGATCTCGGCCGGGGGTTCGCTGATCAGCTCATGGCGATTGATCGGGGTGTCGTCGGCGAGAGCATTGGCAGGGACCTCGGCCGCAATCTCACCGTTCTGGAGTACGCGCACGATGTTGTCGGGCAACACCCGACCCACCACCGCCGCCTGCAAACCCCAGCGGCGGAAGCGGGCCATCAAGGCCTCCTCCTTGCCGGGTTTCACCACGAACAGCATCCGCTCCTGGGATTCACTCAGCAAAAACTCGTAGGGGGTCATGCCGGCCTCCCGGGCCGGCACCTTGTCGAGGTCGAGCTCAATGCCCAACCCTCCCTTGGCGGCCATCTCGGAGCAACTGCAGGTGAGGCCGGCGGCGCCCATGTCCTGGGCGGCCACCACATCACCGGTTTGAAAAGCCTCCAAACAGGCCTCAATCAGACCTTTCTCGAGGAAGGGATCGCCCACCTGCACCGCGGGGCGATCATCCAGCGAAGCTTCCGTAAGCTCAGCGCTGGCGAAGCTGGCGCCGCCCATGCCATCGCGGCCGGTGGTACTGCCCACATAGACCACCGGATTGCCCACCCCTTGGGCCCCAGAGCACACGATCTCGTCGGTTTCCATCAACCCCAGGGCCATGGCATTCACCAACGGGTTGCCGGAGTAGCTGGGATCAAACGCCACCTCACCCCCCACGGTGGGCACCCCCACGCAGTTGCCGTAGTGGGCAATGCCAGCTACCACCCCCTCCATCAAGCCCACATTGCGTTCGTCATCGAGCGGGCCGAAGCGCAGGGCGTTGAGCAACGCAATCGGACGCGCCCCCATTGTGAAGATGTCGCGCAGGATGCCGCCCACGCCGGTGGCTGCCCCCTGGAACGGTTCCACCGCCGAGGGATGGTTGTGGCTCTCGATCTTGAAAGCGAGGCGCTGGCCCTCGCCGAGATCCACCACACCAGCATTTTCACCAGGTCCCACCAGGATGCGAGGCCCCGTGGTGGGGAAGCCAGCCAACAGTGGCCGGGAATTGCGGTAGCAGCAGTGCTCCGACCACAACACCCCGAACATGCCCAGCTCGGCGCGGTTGGGGGCCCGGCCCAGGCGGCGGCAAATTTCCTCGTAATCGGCCTGGCTCAGACCCTCCTTACGCAGCGCTTCGGGCACCGAATAGGCCGGGGCGTCGAAAGAGGCGGCAACCACAACGGCTCAGCAGCAGAGTTCCAGTATCAGATCCAGGGGTCATCGCCGGAATCATCAAAGCGATCGTCATTGGATCGGGGGCGCTGCCGATCGAAGCGCTCAGGCCCGCGGGGCTCACTGCGGCTGGAACGGGGCCCCAAGGTGGGCTCCTCCCAATCCTCCTGCTCCCAGGGTTCGGCACCGCCGTGGTGCCCCCCATCCAGGCGATCCCCGTCCCACGGGGGCTCCTCCAGCCAGCCCTCCACCCGTTCCTCCAAACGGTCACCCACCTGCTGGAACTGATCCCGCAAACGGCTGGTTTCCTCCTGCATTTGATCCCGCAGACGGCGGGAACGTTTGAGAAACTCCTGGCGCACACTGGCCTTGGCCAGGGGGAGATCATCCAGACCCTCCAGCGCTGTGGCCACCTGACCGGGCTGTTGATCCACAATCCGATCCGGGCTCAGGCGCCAGCGACTGCTGCCGGGCAGGCGCGGATCGCTGCGGCTCACCAGGTAGTGCAGGATCCGTCCCGTCTGAGATTCGATCGCGGCGTCGGCCACGGTGCCAATGGGTTCCTGGCGACGATCCAGCAGGGCCGCATCGATCAAGGTGGGCAGCCGCTCCACGGTGGCCTGATCCGTTGGCGCCGGTTCGCCCTGCACCAGGGCCTCAAGCTCAGCCAACCCCCGCAATTGGTTGAGGCGCCACACCAGCCGCTGACTACCAAAAGCGGAGGGTTTGCTCACCCAGCCCAACACCCGATGCACCGGCGGATGCATCCACACCGCCAAGCCCGGTCCATGGTCAAACCCCTGATCGCAGCGCACGCGCCGTCGCAGCAGATCACTGAGT
>JBEDHM010000081.1:0-3501 GCA_041174105.1 Cyanobacteriota bacterium
GGGTACCTGCAGAAACTTTCATGGCTGGGGAAGCAATGGGTGGGGCAAGGGGAATGGAAAAGGCGAGGCCGCTCAGTTCACCGGCGTGATGCTGGCGATGCGGCCGCCTTCCCGGTGGATCTGCTGCTGGTACTCGAGCAGCTTGTTGAAGGGGATGAAGCGCACCCGGTTGCTGCGTTTGTGCAGGCGGTAGTTGTTGAAACCGCTGATCTCAACCCGGAAGGTGCGGCCTTCTTCGCCGGCGCCCACACCCTGACGGGTGACGCCGTCGGTGCCCACCTTGCGGAACATGGCACCAGCGGCATTGGGGCTCACCACCGCGAGGGGCTGCTCGGCGTGCACCGAGGGGTTGAGGCGGGACTGGTTTTTGAGGGCATCACCGCGCACCGAAGCACCGACGCCGCGGGTGAGTTGCAGCATGTAGGAGAACTGCAGGCCCTGCTGACCTTTGTTGTAGTTGAAGCCGTGCAGGAAGGGCACCACTTCTTCGCCGAAGCGGTCTTGGTACTCAGCGCTGTCGATGTAGGAGTCGATCTCAGCGTCGAAGCCCTGCTCCTGCAGGATCGTGAAGTGGTGGAGCATCTCCGCTTTGTTTTGGGGAGCCCGACCCAGCAGGTGCTTGAAGTTGAGTTCGATGAAGCGGTAGGGGTTGGTGCTCTCGAAGAACTTGGCCCGGTAAAGGCCGCTCTTGGCCACTTGGCGCACAAATTCGCGAACGCTGAGGTAGCCCCGCTTGAACAGCGATTCAGGGCCTTCGAGCCGTTCGCTGGCCATCACGTATTGGTTGCCGAGCACCTGGCGATACACGGCACGGATCAGGGCCGCCTTGTCGTTTTCGCTGGCGTTGGCCCAGTTTTCCTTGGCTGCGGTATTGGTAAAACGCTCGATGCCCAAGTAGGCAGCGTTGGCGAGTGTCATGAGCGTGAGGGGCCGGAGGGAGGTATGACGGAGCTGCGCCGGACGGCGGCAGGTCGCTGCAGCAGGGGAGTGAAGACTCAACCAACGGCTGCAGCCGGATCCTATGGGGCTGATTTGGCCGAATCACAAGGCTTTCACAATCGTTACAAAGCTTCCGGCCGCCGGGGCGCCTTGCCCCCTGGCGCTTTCGTGTCATCCCGATACCATCCGGCCAATCGGCTGCAGCGCGTCCCATGGCTTCTGAGCTAACGGCGGCAGATGTCACCCATCGGCTGGCAGACCAGCTTCAAGTGCTTTCGCAGGTGGCCGAAACGCTGACCTTTCGCCTCTTGGATCTCGAGGAGCGGCTTGCAGGCCAGGAGCTCCAGCTGCAGGGGGGTTCTGCTGGATCCGATCTGATCGCAGGCGGCACTGAGCTGCGGCTGGCCGACACGGAGGAGCGCCTGACGCGGCTGGAATCGCTGCTGGAATCGGGTTTGGCTGGGGAAGCGGATCTGGCCGAACCGGTTCGCCATCTGCGCAGCGTGGAGCCCGATTTGGAGGTCTCTGCGTCGGAAGCTGAAGATTTTGAGCCTGAAGATTTTGGGGCTGATGATCCAGAGGCTGAAGATCCAGAGGCTGAAGATTCGGGGGTTGTCGAATCAGGGGTTGGGGAATCGGTAGCTGGGGAACAAGGGACGTTTGATCCGATCGAGCCCGATCCCATGGACTCCGATCCGCTCCACCTGGCGCCGATCCATGCCGACCAGGCGCAAGACGCCACCACCGACGACTTCGCCTTCCGCGACGACCCCTTTATGGAGGAGCACGAGCAACCGTTTATGGATGAGCTCAGTGCCTAGGCCCATGGCCTTGGCCTGAACAGGCGTTGACCAGTCAGCTGTTGTCCCAGGCGGCAAGCCAGGCTTCTGGCACTTCGGCGCTGTAATCGTCGGTGCGGCTGAACTCAAAGGGGCCCGCCAGGGAGCCCCAGAGATGTTCGTGGGTTTGGGGATCATGGCCCCGATCGAGGGTGCGCATCCCTCGCGGGTCGAGCTCTAGGCGGCTCACCAGATAGGAGAGGGCTCCCTTGCGCTCCACCATGCAGCGGCAGCCGGGCTCCACTTCCCCAATGAAGCCATCGGCCTCTTCGCGCACCACGTAGGCGCAGCCGTCGAGGGGCTTGAGATCGGCCGTTTGAATCTGCTGGCGCAGCTCCGCATTCTCGACCGCGCCCCAAAAGCGTTGGTCATCGACCAGGGCCTGGTTGTGGATGACGAGCCCATGGCCCTGGTCTCCATCCAGCTGTTCGGCGCGCAGCACCCGAATGCGGTAGGGGGTTGAGGGGTCGAGGGCGTAGCTCTGCTCCAGCAACAGCGAACCCGGTGCCAGCTGGGGTAAGGGCCGGAACTTCACCAGGATGTGGGCATAGAGCGGTGGATTGTCGAAGGCCTGTTGCTGGTTGCTGAAACCGGCACTCAGCATCGTCACCAACCGACCCAGGGAGCTGCCCATGGCACCCAATCGCACTGCGGGCCCGACGCTACTGGCTGGGGCCTCAGAGCCCGAGCAGCCGCAACCGAAACGTGGCCACCTGTAAAGACAGGTCGGGTTCGCTCAAGCGAAAGGGATGATCGGCCACCTGCTCGAGGATCAGGGCCAATTTGGCTTCCTGGGTGAGGCCGTGGTGGGGCTGGCGCTCCTCGTGCTGTTTCCAGGCTTCATCGAAGGCCTGGGCAAAGCTGTCGGCGTTGTTGAACACCTGGGCTTGAAGCCCTGCGGAGGGGGGCTGACGCATGGAGTGATCAGCAGCAATGCCAGGACCCAGATTTGAACTGGGGACACGGCGATTTTCAATCGCCTGCTCTACCAACTGAGCTATCCCGGCCCGTCGCCGGAGCGACCCCGGGATCTTAAATCACAGCCCCCTTGGCCTCCTGGCTTCCCTTGGCTGGGGTGCGCGCCAAACAGCAGGCCCCAGCCACCCGCCAACCCTCCAGGCGCAAGGTCTCGGCGGCCCCCCAGAGGGTCGCCCCCGTGGTGAGGATGTCATCCACCAGCAGCAGGGGCTGGCGAGGGCCCCGCCGTTGCCTTGGCCGTTTTGCACACAGAAAGGCCTCGGCTTGGTTGGCCCAGCGCAGTTGGCGCCCGAGGTGGTGCTGGCCGAGCACGGGGCGCCGGCGGAGCAGCAGGTTGGCATCGATTTGCCAACCCATCCCCTGCCCCAGCTGCTGGGCGAAGGCGCCGGGCAGGGGATTGGCCCGCCGTTTCCAGCTGGGGATCGGCACCAACAGGGGCGCTTGGATGAGCTCGTCCAGGTCGGCCAAAAGACAGGAGGCCAGTCCCGGCAAGCAGGCTTGGAGAAGGCGATCCAGGCGCCCTTGCCAGTAGGCGCTACCAGCCATTTGGCGCAGTTGCAGTAGCTCGTGCCGCAGGGGCCCTGCGTAGCTGGCGCTGGCCCACCAGGGCAGGGGGTGGTGGCCCCGCAGGCCATCCGGGGGCAGGCCCAACCGCTGGGCCAGACCTGCACCCGTTGGCTGCTGGCTTGACCCCGCACAAGACAGTGTTCTGGGGGAAGACACCGGGGGGGCGGCGATCCAATCC
>JBEDHM010000082.1:0-10835 GCA_041174105.1 Cyanobacteriota bacterium
ACTCTCACTTGATTCCACAGGGTGATGGATGATGGATTCATGATGATGCTGACCGGCTTGCTCGCGAGCATTCTCAAAACAATGCTGATCAGATCACTGCTGATTAAGCCGTTGCCGAACAGACCTTGACTGGAGAAGCCTTGGCTTCAACATCCACAAGCCTTGCCATAGCCGCGCCTAATCGGCAAAAGTTTCTAACCTTCATTTTCAAACTTCGACAGAATGAAGATTTCGCTAGCCAAGACCCACTTGCCGAAGAATGGATTGGCCAGTGAGGAGTTCGGTAGCCAGCCCAATCACAAAGCCCAGCATGGCCAGACGGCCATTCCAAGTCTCGGCAAATTCAACAAATCCAAAACGGGGTTTTTGAGTTGCCACGCGGTACAAAAGCCAGGGTCATCCCATGGTTCCTGCGCCTGAGAAACCCTGCCGGCCTCGGCAGCAGCTCGACTGCATTCGAGCGGACAATTCACAGCAGGTCCAGCGAAGGATCAACTGAACAGACCAGGCGTGGCACCGAGTACCCCCACAGCCGTCAATCAAAATGGGTCGTCTGAGATTCGAACTCAGGACCAATCGGTTAAAAGCCGAGTGCTCTACCGCTGAGCTAACGACCCGCCTGGCACCTGGCTCTTCGCCGGATTCAGGTGGTGGCCCTTGCGGGCACCGATTGAACGTATCACCCGGGGGGGCCAGGCTCCAACCTGGCGCACAATGGCCAAGTCCCTCGCTACCGCCCCCGCCATGGGTGCGTTGCCCTGGCCTGAGCCAACCATCCACAGCGATGCCTGGGTGGCCGATTCAGCTGTGGTGATTGGCGATGTGCAGCTTGCGGCTGGGGCCAGCCTCTGGCCGACGGCAGTGGCCCGCGCTGACCTGTGCGCCATCCGCGTGGGCGAAGGCTCGAACGTGCAGGACGGCGCGATCCTGCATGGGGATCCGGGTCAGCCGGTCTTGATTGGATCTGATGTGACCATCGGGCACCGGGCTGTGGTGCATGGCGCCCAACTGCAGGACGGCTGCTTGATCGGCATTGGCGCCGTGGTGCTCAATGGGGTCACCGTGGGGGCTGGCGCCCTGGTGGCCGCCGGATCGGTGGTGACCAAGGACGTCCCCGCGGGCACCCTGGTGATGGGTGCCCCCGCCGCCGTCAAGCGCCAGCTCACGCCTGAGGCCATGCAGGAGCAACGGGAGCATGCCCGCCGTTATCGCCAGCTGGCCATGGCCCATGCCCAGGCGGGCCGCGACCGTTCAAGTATCTAAACGCTGCGAGAAACCACCAACCAGGCTCGCTGGGGCTGGAGAGTCCTTAAGATCGCGCCATCGTCTTGATCCCTGCCTTCCATGGACGCACGGCTGGTGCTGGTTGCCACTCCGATCCTGCTTGCTGCCGGTTGGGCCGTGTTTCACATCGGTCGCGCCGCCGTGGGTCAGCTGCAACTGATGATCAAACGCGCCCGCGCCTGAAGCTCTGTTGACCTGGAACGGCTCGAAGCGGGCTCTGCTGCGGCGTTGGCTCAGGCCCTTCCTCCCCGCAGGCCTGCTTCAGCCCCCTGAACTGTTGGTCATTGGCGCAGGTCTTGCGGGCACGGAAGCGGCCTGGCAGATCGCCCAAGCCGGCCTGAGGGTGCGCCTGGTGGAAATGCGCCCCGTGCGGCGCTCCCCGGCCCACCACAGCGCCGAATTTGCCGAGCTGGTCTGTAGCAACAGCTTTGGCGCCCTCTCCAGCGACCGGGCAGCGGGGCTGTTACAGGAGGAACTCAGGCGTTTGGGTTCGCTGGTGATCCAAACGGCCGATGACCACGCCGTTCCGGCTGGTGGTGCCCTGGCGGTGGATCGGGGCCGCTACAGCGCAGCCCTGACGGCCGCTTTAGAGAATCACCCCCTGGTCAGGGTGGAGCGACGGGAGCAGCTCAGCCTGCCTGGGCCCAATCAGATTGCGGTGCTGGCCACCGGACCGCTCACATCCGACCAGCTCGCCGAAGACCTGCGGGCCTTCACCGGCCGCGCCGACTGCCACTTTTTCGATGCGGCCAGTCCGATCGTGGAGGGCGACAGTATTGATCTGGATGTGGCTTTTCGGGCCAGTCGCTACGACAAGGGCGATGCCGACTACATCAATTGCCCGATGAACAAAGAGCAGTTCCTGGCCTTCCGCCAGGCGCTGCTTACCGCCGAGCAGGCCCAGCTCAAGGACTTTGAAGCGGACACCGCCACCTTTTTTGAAGGCTGTCTCCCGATCGAGGAGCTGGCCCGCCGGGGTGAAGACACCATGCGCTATGGCCCCTTGAAGCCCATTGGCCTGTGGGATCCCCGCTGGGGCGATCTGAACGATGCCGACGTGCGCCGGGCCAACCGGGCCTACGCGGTGGTGCAGTTACGCCAGGAAGACAAGGATGGCCGCCTCTGGAACCTGGTGGGTTTTCAGACCAACCTGAAATGGGGAGAACAACAACGGGTGTTGCGCCTGATCCCCGGACTGGAAAACGCGGAATTCGTGCGCTTTGGCGTGATGCACCGCAACACGTTTCTGGAGTCGCCCCAGCTGCTGGAGCCCACCCTGCAATTCCGCCGCCGTCAGCGCCTGCTGGCCGCAGGCCAGATCACCGGCACCGAGGGCTATGCGGCCGCCGTGGCCGGTGGCTGGCTGGCTGGCACCAATGCCGCCCGCCTGGCCCTTGGCCAGCAGCCGATCACCCTGCCCGTCACCACCATGATCGGGGCCCTCACCCACTTCATCGCCGAGGCCCCCAGTGGCAAAGGCCATGGCAAAGGGGGGTTCCAGCCGATGCCGCCCAATTTCGGCCTGTTGCCTGGGTTGCCCGAACGCATTCGCGACAAGCGCCGGCGCTATGGCGCCTACCGGGATCGGGCCTTGGCGGATCTTGCCCCCTATGTGGCCGCCTAGGGTCGGCCCCTAGTAGCTCCCTTTGCCGTGACGGCCAGCCCCACCGCGTCCCCAAGCCCCACCTGGGATGCGGTGGTAATTGGAGCAGGCATCGGCGGCCTCGTGACCGCCAGCCAGCTGGCCGCCAAGGGCGCCAAGGTGCTGGTGCTGGAGCGCTACCTGATCCCCGGAGGGTCAGGAGGCAGCTTCCGCCGCGCTGGCTACACCTTTGATGTGGGCGCCTCGATGATCTTTGGCTTTGGCCAAAGCGGGCACACCAACCTGCTCACCCGGGCTCTGACCGATGTGGGGGAGCACTGCGACACCGTCCCCGATCCAGCCCAGCTCGAATACCACCTGCCGGATGGCCTGCGGGTGGCTGTGGATCGGGATTACGAGAGTTTTGTGGCCAGGCTCTCGGCCCTGTTTCCCCATGAGGCCAAGGGCATCCGGGCCTTCTATGACACCTGCTGGCAGGTGTTCCGCTGCCTCGATGCCATGCCGCTCCTGTCGCTGGAGGATCCGGCCTACCTCGCCAAGGTGTTCTTCCGCGCGCCCCTGGCCTGCCTGGGGCTGGCCCGCTGGCTGCCGGTGAATGTAGGTGCGGTGGCCCGGGCCCATATCCAGGATCCGGCCTTGCTCAACTTCATCGACATGGAGTGCTTCTGCTGGTCGGTGATGCCGGCGGATCTCACACCGATGATCAACGCGGGGATGGTGTTCTCCGATCGCCATGCCGGCGGCATCAACTACCCCAAAGGTGGGGTCGGGGTGATCGCCGAAAAACTGGTGCAGGGGCTGGAGCGCCACGGCGGCAGCATTCGCTACAAGGCCCGGGTCACCCAGGTGTTGCTCGAAGGCCCCCCCGGCCAGGAGCAGGCGGTGGGTGTGCAATTGGCCAGTGGCGAGCAGATTCGTGCCCAACGGGTGATCTCCAATGCCACCCGGTGGGACACCTTCGCTGGGGCAACAGGGGAGCCAGGCAGGGTGGCAAGAGCGCTGGTGCCATCCAGCCACACCCCGAAGGCCGAGCGCACCTGGCGGAAACGCTACAAACCATCACCCTCGTTTTTGTCGCTCCACCTCGGCGTGAGGGCGGAACTCATCCCAGCGGGCTTCCACTGCCACCACCTACTGCTGGAGCAATGGGAGGAGATGGAAGCCGAACAGGGCGTGGTGTTTGTGTCGATTCCCACCCTGCTCGATCCATCCCTGGCCCCGGAGGGACGGCACATCGTGCACACCTTCACCCCCTCGGCCATCGAGGAATGGCAGGGGCTGACGCCGGCCGAATACCAGCGCAAAAAGCAGGCCGATGCCGATCGCCTGATCGCCCGCCTGGAGACAATCCTGCCGGGCCTCGCTGAGGGCATCTGCCACCGCGAGGTGGGCACCCCCCGCACGCACCGCCGGTTTCTGGGCCGGATGGGCGGCAGCTACGGCCCGATTCCCGCCCTGCGCCTGCCAGGCCTGCTACCGATGCCGTTCAACCGCACGGCAATCCCTGGGCTCTACTGCGTGGGCGATTCCTGCTTCCCCGGCCAGGGCCTCAACGCCGTTGCCTTCAGCGGCTTCGCCTGCGCCCATCGCATCGGTGCCGATCTGGGGCTCAATCCCTGGAGCCTGCCGGCCTGACGCGGCGAAGCATCTGGGGGCCACGCCAAGCCCATCAAGGCCCATAGGCTTGGGGCCCGATGGCGTCTTGTGATGGGCCTTCCCACGCCTGGTTCCCCCACACCCAACTCCGCCGATCTCGCCCGATACCTCGAGGCGCGTGGTGAATTGAGCAAACCCTGGATGCTCCAGCTGCTCCGGCTCACCAAACTCAAGGAAGCCAAAGAGCAGATGGATTCCCAGGAGTACCTGGCCAAGTTGCAGGAGTGCCATGCCGACCTGATGCGGCTGGGTGAGTTCTGGAAAGGTCGGGAACAGGAGGTGTTCACAGGCCAATACCAGCCTTCCCAGTTGCTGGAACCCCTGCCCGGCTCACCGGAAGACCGATGACCTTCCCGATGGCGGCCCTCATCCGCCTCACCCTGCTCGGGCTTTATCTGGCCCTGGTGGCGCCACTGCCCTTCCTCGCCCCCGCGGCCTGGCGCTGGCAGCTCGTGGTCGCGACGGCGCTGGGATTGGGGTTGATGCTGGCGCTCACCAGCGAACGGGTGGAGGTCGATGCCACGGGCCTTCGGGTTGGCCATCCCAGCTGGTGCCGCTGGCTGTTGCGTCGCGGCTGGAGCCTCCAGTGGCAGGAGATTCGGGGCCTGACCCCGGTGGCCACCAGCCAAGGCGGGCGGGTGTTTTACGTGCGCTCCAGCTCGGGCTCCGCCTACCTGCTACCCCAACGGGTGGAGCGCTTCGATGGTTTTTTGCACCAATTCACGGAAGCCACCGGCCTCGACACGGGCGATGTGGGCCGGATTAGTCCGCCATGGACCTACCAACTCCTGGCGATCCTCACCGCCCTGTTGCTGTTAGGAGAGCTGGCCATGGGCTGGTGGGCCGGCTTCGGGCAAAGCCTGAGCTAGGAACACAGGCTGCGCTAAGCCTCAGGCCGAGCCAGGCCGCAGACTGAGCTAGCCCAGGGTGCTCGCCGATTGCAGGGGACGCAGGGCCTGGGGCGGTTGTTCAGCCTCGGCATCGGGCAGGGTTTCCAAACTGAAGCGATAGCCCTGCTGACGCATCGTTTCGATGCCACCACCTTCGCCCAGGCCCGCCTGCTCGAGCTTGCGGCGCAAGGTGAGCACCTGGGTATCCACCGAGCGGGGCCCGCCACTGAAGGGAGGCCAGGCCATCCGCAACAACTCTTGCCGGCTGCGCACCACCCCTGGGGGCATCAACAGGGCGCAGAGCAGGGCAAATTCCCGCGGGCTCAACTCCACGGGTTGATCGCGCAGGGTCACCTGACGCAACAGCACATGCACTTCCAAAGGCCCCACGCAGACCCTCTCCTGCAAGCCATTGCCACTGCGGCGCAGGAGGCTGCGGGCCCGTGCCGCCAACTCCTCCAGGCCAAAGGGTTTGCGCAGCACCTCATCAGCGCCAGCATCGAGCAGGCTCACCACGGGCTCAGAGCCGGTGCGGGCGGTGAGCACCATCACGGGACAACGCAGTTGGCTGGCAAGGCGCAGGGCCGAGCTTTCATCCAACAATTCAGCGCTGATCAACAAATCGGGAGATTGGGCCTGGCAGACCTCCAGCGCTTCGCGGGCCGTGGCCACGGCGGCGGCTAGATGGCCGTCCTGCCGCAGACGCTGGGCCAGCACGGTCCGCAAGGTGCCATGGGGATCCACCACCAAAACCCGCTGTGGCTGGCTCGGTTGACTGGTGGATTGGGATTTCGCCACAGGAACGGCCATGCCCCGAACCTAACGGGTCTGGCAAGGGAATTCGGGTATCAGGCGATGCCTTTCGATCTGGCACCTGCCCGGTGCTGCCCTATTGACAAGGGTCTGGACCTGCCTGAACGGGTCGCGTGATGGGGAATCAACCGCCACAATGGAGGGAGGGTTACGCAGCCCATGACCGCGCTCCAGCATCCCGACGCCATCCGTCATTTCCAGTCGCTGTGCGATGCCTGCCAGGAGTTGGCGCACCGCTACCACAGCCCGGCTGAGATGCGCCTCTACGCCGATGGCTACCTGCACGCCCTGCGGCGCTCCTCCCTGCTGGATCCCATCCAGCAACGGCGGCTGGAAGAGCTGGTGGAACGCTGGATCCTGGATCCCTCGAGTTTCATTGCCCCCGACGGGGACCCCCGCCCCCTGTTCGAAAGCGGCCGTTACTAGCTCGCCAAAGCCACTTCAAGCTTTTCGCGCAGTTCGCCGGAGTTGTACATCTCAATCAGGATGTCGGAACCGCCGATGAACTCTCCCTTCACGTACACCTGGGGGATCGTGGGCCACTCGGAATAGTCCTTGATGCCCTGGCGAATCTCCATGTCGGAGAGCACGTCAAAGGTCTCAAAGGGCACGCCAAGCGAGTGGAGAATCTGCACCACGTTGTTGGAAAACCCGCATTGGGGCATCAACTTGCTGCCCTTCATGAACACAAAGATCGGGCTGCTGGCCACGAGCTCATCAATGCGCTGCTTGGTGGAGGAGTCCATAACTCAGGAAGGAAGGGAGGTTTGCAGGGCGAGGGCATGGATGGCTTCACTCGCCAATTCCTGGCGCAGGGCGCCGTACACCAGCTGGTGCTGCTTCACGCGGCTAAGGCCAGAGAAGGAGGTGGAGACCACCTTCACCTGCAGATGGTCTCCGCCCCCGGTGAGGTCTTCAACCTCCACGGAGGCATCGGGCATGGCGCGGGTTATCGCCGCCTTCACCTGGTCGGGGTGCACCATCAAACAAGCCTTTGCGAGGCGAAAATCTAGAGGCTCAGGCCTCCAGGGTGGCGCCTACTTGCCGGCGGGTGCATCCAGCACCTGGCCTGCGGTGTAGGGGGTGGCGGCAAAGCCGATTTCCACCAGGCTTTGGTAGGCCTTGCGGCCCTCCGGTGTGGCGGGGGTCATGATCTTGACCACCTCCACCAGCAGGGGCACGGCCACTTCCGGCTGGTTCTGACGCCGGAACACGGCCGCCAGGCGCAGGTTGGCTTGGGCAAGGGCTTCGAGAGCTTCGCGGCCCTTCTGATCCATCTCCCGGGGGATACGGGCATCGAGGCCGCGGAAGGAGCCGCTTAAGTCGCGGTAGAAGCCCAGAAGTTTGCGGCAGTAATCGCGCGCCAAGTCGTATTGCTTACGGGCCTCGGTGAGGTTGCCACTGGAAGCCGCCTGATCCCCCTTGGCCAAGGCCGCTTGCACGGCATTGATGGTGAGGGCCGCATCCACCGGCTGGGCCTGTTGCTGGGCCCGCACCGGCGGCTGGATCCCCACCCCGAGCGCAGCCGACAGACCCAAGACACTGAGCGTGACGCCACTGGAGCGCAAGGCACCGGCAGCCAGGGCGAATCCAGGGAGGGCGCGGATGGACCTACGCACAGGGTGCACAACAAATTGTGCGGACTCTAAGGGGCCCCACCGGAGACTCAAACCCGCCGGCCACTCACAGCCGAAAGCCAATGGCCCGCCTGGCCTCGGCCTCAGCCGCCAACATCGCCGCCGCCAGTTGATCGGTGAACGCCACCGCCGCATCGCGGCCCTGGCCGACGGCCCGGAGGGGCTGCCCCAGGCAGAGGGCCACCCGGTCGCGAAAACGGGGGCAGAAATGGCCGTAGGCAATCCCCACGGGCACCACCGGCACGCCAACCCCCTGGCTGGCGGCCAGCAGCGCCAGCCGCGCCAGCCCCTGGTGCAGCCGCAGGGCGCTGTCATCACGACGGATGCGTCCTTCCGGGAACACCACCATCTGGTGGGAACTTTTGAGCAAATCCACCGCATAGCGGAGGGTGGCCATGGTGGGGCGCGATTGGTTGACCGGGAAACAGCCCAGGCGATGCAGGAACCAACCCTGCAGGCCTTTCATCTCATCGATGGTCACCATGAAACGGCAATCCCGGCCGCTCACCCGACGGCCAACGGCGTAGGGCAGCAGCAGCGCATCCCAGCGCGAGCGGTGGGTGGGAGCCAGCAACACCGGACCCTCCAGGGGCAGGTGTTGCTGGCCCAGGACTTGCACATCCTTGAAATAGGCCCGCAGGGCAATGTCTTGGGTTAGCACCGTGGCCAGGGGCGCCAGCCAGGGGCTGACGCCATTGCAGAGGGTGCGTTCGCGCTCGAGCGCAGCCGTGGGAACCAAGGAAGCCGCCTGGGGAACGGAGTGGATTGACTGGGCCGCCACCAACCGTGCCAAACAGGATCGAATCAACGCTAAGGGCGAGGGGATCGCCGCCAGGGGGGCCTGCGGGCAGTTGCAGCGGCGGCATGCTGCCGATCCATAGGATTTCGCCTAGCAGGGGCTTGCCAAAGGCCTCGCCTCAACAACGTTCCAGATCCATGGCCAGCCTCGGCGTCAACATCGACCACATCGCCAACGTGCGCCAGGCCCGCCGTGCCACGGAGCCCGATCCGGTGAGCTTCGCCCTGTTAGCGGAATTGGGCGGCGCCGACGGCATCACCGTGCACCTGCGCGAGGACCGGCGCCACATCCAAGACCGGGATGTGGAGCTCCTAAGGGCCACGGTGCGCAGCCGGCTGAATTTGGAGATGGCCGCCACCAGCGAGATGGAAGCGATTGCCCTGCGCCTCAAACCCGACATGGTGACCCTGGTGCCCGAAAAGCGGCAGGAGGTGACCACCGAAGGCGGCCTGGATGTGGCCGACCAACAGCAAACCTTGCGTGGCCTGGTGGACCGGTTGCAACAGGCGGGCATCGGCGTGAGCCTGTTTGTGGATGCGGAGCCCCGCCAGCTGGAGGCCTGCCAGGCCACAGGGGCCCGCTGGGTGGAGTTGCACACCGGCACCTATGCCGATGCCCCCTGGCAGCAACAACCCCGCGAGCTGGCCCGCCTCAGCGAAGGCAGCTTCATCGCCCGCAGCCTGGGACTGCGCGTGAATGCTGGCCATGGCCTCACCTTCCAAAACGTGGAGCCCGTGGCGGCCATTGAGGGGATGGAAGAGCTCAACATCGGCCACACGATCGTGGCGCGCGCTCTGGCGGTGGGATTGGAGCAAGCGGTGCGCCAGATGAAGGCCTTGGTGCAGAATCCGCGCCGCGACCCCCTGTTTGGCAGCCCCCAGCCATGAGCACCTATTACTTCGTTGCCGCCAGCGAGGCCTTCCTGACCGAGGAAGAGCCCCTGGATGAAGTGCTGCGCGAACGGGTCCGCAACTACGGCGAGCAGAACAAGGCGATTGATTTCTGGTTGGTGAAGCGACCGGCCTTCCTCGACGCGCCCGAACTCGAACCCGTGGCCTCGGCCGTCCCCCGGCCGGCGGCAGCGGTGGTCTCGACCGACGAGAAATTCATCACGTTCCTCAAGCTGCGGCTGGAATTCGTGGCCTATGGCCAATTCGAAGCCCCGTCACCCTCCATCCCCAATGCCCTGCTGGGGGCCTAAAACAAACCCCAAAAGCGCTTGCGTTCCCCCTCGGCCGCCTCGGGCTCGCTCTGGCGCTTGTCCTGCTGGTAGCGGGGCTTGCTGTCGCCGATGGTGAACACGGCCTCCTTGTTTTTCCACCAGATCCAGTCACGAATTGGCGGCGTGTTGGCCAACTGCTCCCGGGTGAGTCCCAAGCCCAATTTGGCCGAAGCATTGAGCAACACATCCAACATTTGCTCCCCATCACGGCACTCGGCCAGGGCCTGATTGGTGCGCTTGGCGCCGTTGAGGGCGCCCACAAGGGCATTGATGCGCTGGCTCACCGGCAGCGATTTGAGATCGGGAGCCCCGGCATCGGATGGTGGATTTTCCATGCTGGGCCAAGCGATCTGGGGCGACCGTACCAGCGTTTTTGAACCCAACAGCTGACAAGCCATGGGTCGACACGTCAAAGTGGGTCCAACGCGAAGGACTGATGTCGTCCCCCTCACGTTCTCGACGCCACTGGGTCATCGGGGACGTTCACGGCTGCGCCGAGGCCTTGCGAGCTCTGATTCAGCAGATTCCCCCTGGGGATCGGCTGGTGCTGTGCGGGGATGTGATCAACCGCGGCCCCCAGATCCTCGAAACGATGGGACTGGCTTGGGCCCTGGTGGAAAGCGGCCGGGCGGTGTGGCTCCAAGGCAACCACGAAGCTGATCTGGTGAAGGCCCTGGCCAAGGGCAGCTGGAAAGCCCAGCGCAGCCTCGCCGGCTGTGCCACGTTCCGCCAACTGGGGGAGACCACCTGCCGCAGCTGGATGGGGCGCTTGGCCCACTTGCCCACCAGCTTTGCTGGGGATGGCTGGGTGGCCACCCATGCCGGCTTTGACCCCCAAACCTGGCAGCCCGATCTCACAATCCGCATGCCCTTTTGGCAGGCCTATGACGGACGTTTTGGCGAGGTGATCATTGGCCACACCCCCGGGCCC
>JBEDHM010000083.1:0-3761 GCA_041174105.1 Cyanobacteriota bacterium
GGCGGGGGCGGTGAGGGGCACGGTGTTGCTGGCCCCCGAAGGGGTGAATGGCACGGTCTGCGGCCCCGCTGCAGGGGTGGAGGCTTTGCTGGCAGAGCTTCGCCGAGATCCCCGGCTGGCCCGGTTGGAGGTCAAGCTGGCCGCGGCGAGCGAGCAAACCTTCTACCGGCTCAAGGTGCGCCTCAAGCGGGAGATCGTCACCATGGGCTGCCCCACGGTGAAGCCCTATGTGGGTGAGGGCCCGGGGGAGATCGCCGCCGTGGGCAACCACGTGCCGCCGGAGCAGTGGGATGCCCTGATCGCCGATCCGACCACCCTGGTGATCGACACCCGCAATGGCTACGAAGTGGCCCTGGGCAGTTTTGAAGGGGCGATTGATCCAGGCACACGCAGTTTCCGCGAATTTCCCCACTGGGTTGAAACCGAGCTGCGTCCCCTGGTGGAGCAGCGTCAACCGGAGCGGATCGCCATGTTTTGCACCGGGGGGATCCGCTGTGAAAAGGCCACGGCCTACCTGCTGCAGCAGGGCTTTTCGGACGTACACCACTTGCAAGGAGGCATCCTCCGCTATCTCGAATCGGTGCCCGAAGCGCAGAGCAGCTGGCGTGGCGAATGCTTCGTGTTTGATCAGCGGGTGGCCGTGAATCACCAGTTGGAGCCTGGGGCCTCAAGCCTGTGCCATGCCTGTCGTCGCCCGCTGACCCCCGCCGATCGGGCCCTCAGCAGCTACGTCGAAGGGGTGAGCTGCCGGCATTGCCTTGGCGAACACGACGACCAGGCCCGGAATCGATTTGCCGAACGGCAGCATCAAATCGCCCTGGCCAAACAACGGGGTGAGCCCCATCTCGGCAAGGTGTTTGATGGTGGCTGAGCTGCCCAGGCCTGTTCTCTACAGCTTTCGCCGCTGCCCCTATGCGATGCGGGCCCGCCTGGCTTTGCTGGTGGCTGGAAAAATCCCCGCTCAAGATTTTGAGCTTCGGGAGGTGAACCTCAAGGCCAAGCCCCCGGAGTTGCTGGATCGATCGGCCAAGGCCACGGTTCCCCTGCTGGAACTCACCGACGGCACGGTCTTGCCGGAAAGCATCGAGATCATGCAGTGGGCCTTGGGCCAGCCAACCGAGCGGTCCGCCGATTGGCTGGCCCATCCCCTGTTGGTTCAAAACGATGGGCCGTTCAAGCACCATCTCGACCGGATCAAATATCCCGATCGCTACCCAGGTGTCGATGGCGAGCATCACCGCAATGCGGCCGCGGCCATCCTGCGCGAATGGAATCTCCGGTTGGCGGACCAACAGGTCGATCGCGATCCCAGTGCCCCAGCTGCCTGGTTGTTGGGCGATGGGTCCAGCTGGCTGGATTGGGCGGTGCTGCCGTTTGTGCGCCAGTGCCGCTTGGCCGATCCCGATTGGTTTGATCAGCTTGTCGGGCTCGAGCATCTGCGGCCTTGGCTGCAGCGTTTTTTAGAGGGGGCCCCATTGGCGGCGGTGATGGCTCCGCCCTGGGCCCAGCGCCAAGCCTGGCGATCACCCCAATGGATTTATCACTTGGCCCTGGCTGATGAGTGGCGCGCGGCCAAGGCCTGCGGGGAATACCGCCGTTCGACCCGGGGGCTTGGCTTGGAGCAAGTGGGTTTCATCCATGCCAGCGGGGCCGATCAGGTGGAGGCCACCTTCCGGCGGTTTTATGCCGATGCTGAGGGGGTGCTGTTGCTCACCCTGGATCCCGCCCGTTTGGGCGCCCCTGTGCGCTGGGAAGCGGCTCCCGGCAGCGATGAGCTCTTCCCCCATCTCTATGGCCCCTTGCCCGTAGGGGCCGTGCTCTCGGCGGAGCCCTTTGGCCTTGCTCCCTTGGTGCCATGACCAGCCTGGCCAGCTTGGAACGACGGGCCGCTGATCGAGGCTTGCTGTTGCGCCTCCAGGTGGGCCGTCCCTTGGGGCTCCTTTACGCCCTGCGCGTGGCGGTGGCCCAGCCGCAATCCGATTCGTCCCAGCTGCGGTTGGTAGGGGAGCTGAAGGGCTGGGCCTGGCCCACACCAGGCGGTCTGAAGCTGGACACCCTCCAGGTGGCAGGCCGTTCCAGTGGCTTGCCAGATCTGGGCGTGGGCCCTTTGATTGCCGCTGCCACCTTCGCCTGGGCGCTGGAGCAAACCCCCTGCCGCCGGGCCCAGATCTTGGCGATCCGCGATGACGATGGCCAGCACCGCCGCTTGGTGCGCTATTTCCGGCGTTTGGGTTTTGTGCCCTCCAAAGAACTGGGGGCAGCACTGTGGGATCTGCCCGAGCGTTTGGTGTGGGGCGGCGCTGGTTTGCTGATGCAAGCCGATTGCCCGGTGGTGTTGGATCGGGCGTTGGCCCTCTTGGATCAGAACTGGAGTTGAACCTGCAAACCCAGCGCTAGCACGTTGCCGATGTTGCCGCCCCCGCCGGGATTGAGCACCCAGTTCAAAAAGGGTTGCAGGGTAAGGGTGCTGTTGATCGCAGCGCTGTAGTTGAGTTCGAGCACCGATTCGGGAGTTAGCTCGGCGCTGGCTTGGGGGTTGAAGTTGCTGCGGCCCACCCCAAGGGCCAACACATCCAGGGGCCGACCTGGAATCACGCCTTGACTCATCCAGCCAGCACTGAAGAAGAGGGGATCGGGATTGGTGGGGGTGTTGATCCCATCGCTCAGGCCGATCCAGAAGCGGTTGTCCAGGCCTAGGGGCGTGGGAGCGGCGACGGTCAAGGTGCCAAACAGCCCTGGGGAATTGGTGTTGTTGGTTTGGTCTACGAGGTAGCCGCCTCCCAGTTGCAGGAGCGGTTTGGGCAGGACGCGGCTAATCGATTGGCCGCCTCGGCGGATGGGTTGCTGCAGGGATTGGCTGCCGGGAAGGCGATCAAAGCTCCACTGCAGCACTTGCAGATGGCCATTGACAGCGGCCTGGTTGGGGTTGACGCCGAACAGTGAGGCCAGATTCACCTGGGGATTGAGCAGGAAGGCGCCGTAACGCCATTCGCCGTAGGGCCCCAAATCTTGGCTGGCTCCCTGGCCGGCTGCACCTGGGCGCCAATGCAGTTCCACCCCCGGGGCGATGAAGGGGTTGATCGGCAATCCCAGGGCGTTGAGGTTCAAGGTGTCGTTGAACACCGAATTCACGTAGGCGTCAAACACCGGTGCCTCTACAAATCCCGGGTTGAGCGAGAAGAGGCCAGTCTTGAAATCGATGGTGCCATTGCCGGCATGGCGCTCAATGCTGGCTTCGGTGAGCCACAGACCGATGGGATGGTCGGTGGCCGTGATCGGAAAGGCCGTGCCGATGCTCTCCCCGTAGCCGCTGGTGCCACTGAATTGGGTCAGTTGGAGATGGGCACTCCAGTGGTCGGCTTCTTGCCACTGGCCAACGGGCTTGGCGTAACCGCTGCTGAAGCTCGCATCCAAGGTGGTCTGTTGGATCCAGTTGCCTTTGCGGGTCGTCCCACCGCCGGGGTTGCCGAGCAGATCGCTTTCGATGGTGAGCCCCAACTGGACCCATGCCGGCAGCTTCAGCAGGCTGGTGAGCGTGGGCCAGTTCGCTGCCGGCGCCAGGGGTTCTTCTGCGGCGGGCTCTGAAGTGTTCTCCGCAGCCAGCTCTGCAGCGGTGGCGGGCCCCTGGTCGCCCAGCCCAACCCCGACCACGAACACTGCCAGCACAAGCCAGGGCCGCAGGGCCAGGGTCACTAGTCGCCTAAGCCGCCGCGGTAACCGTGGGATCGCTTTCCGCGTGGTAGCTGCTGCGCACAAGGGGG
>JBEDHM010000084.1:0-3773 GCA_041174105.1 Cyanobacteriota bacterium
GCCAGAACCAACCGGCTGATCTCCAGCTGGGGTTGGCTCGCCAGCAGATGGGGGAACAGGCTGGGAGGTCATGGAGGCACCAACGCTGCTCCCATTGTGGAGCAGTCAGCCCTGCTGTGAAGCCGTCAGCCCTGGTCAACCCTCAGCGCTGGGGACCCACAGCGCTAGGGGCCCGCAAGCTTCGGCGGCATCACACGTTGAACAGGAACTCCATCACATCCCCTTCCGCCACCACATACTCCTTGCCCTCAGCGCGCAGCCAGCCCTTGGACCTGGCTTCGGCGAGGGAGCCGGCCTCGATCAACTGCTCATAGCCAATGGTTTGGGCCCGAATGAAGCCCCGCTCGAAATCGGTGTGGATCACCCCCGCTGCCTGGGGGGCCGTCATGCCGGCCTTGATGGTCCAGGCACGGGTTTCCTTCTCGCCGGTAGTGAAGTAGGTGCGAAGCCCCAGCAGGGAATAGGTGGCACGAATCAGACTCTGCAAACCCCCTTCGCTCACCCCCAGCCCAGCCAGGAATTCAGCGCGATCCTCTTCTGGCAGTTCAATCAGTTCAGCCTCGACCTGCGCCGAAATCGGCACGGTTTCGGCGCCCTCCTGGAGCGCCAGAGCTTTCACCTCCTCCACGTAGGCATTGCCCGTGGCCAGGTCGTCTTCGCTCACGTTGGTGGCGTAGATGATCGGCTTGGCGGTGAGCAGCCCCAGGGGCTTCACCATGGCGGCCTCCTCATCGCTGAGCGCCACACTTCGGGCCGCCCCTCCGGCTTCCAGCACCACCTGAATCCGCTCCAGGGCGGCGTCTTCGGTTTGGGCTTCCTTGCTGGTACGGGCCTGTTTCTTGAGGCGCTCACGGCGCTTTTCGATTTGGCTGAGATCGGCCAGCCCCAGTTCCAGATTGATCACCTCCGCATCCCGGGCCGGTCCCACCGATCCGGAGACATGGATCACATCGTCGTTGTCAAAACAACGGACCACATGGACGATCGCGTCCACTTCCCGGATGTTGGCCAAAAATTTGTTGCCAAGCCCCTCCCCCTGGCTGGCCCCCTGAACCAGCCCGGCAATATCCACGAATTCCACCCGGGTGGGGATCAGTTCTTTGGAGCCTGACAGCGCCGAGAGCTGGGCAAGCCGAGCATCCGGCACGGCCACCACCCCTGAATTGGGCTCAATCGTGCAAAAGGGATAGTTGGCGGCTTCGGCCTGGGCATTGGAGACCAGGGCATTGAAAAGGGTGGATTTGCCCACGTTGGGCAGCCCCACAATTCCGGCTTTGAGCATGGCTGGAATCTAGGCGTCGCCCCGCAGTCGCCCCAGCCAGCAGCGAGACTGGGGCCTGAGCAACGCAGCCCCATTCCCAGCTTTTCCCTTCCCCCCCAGCTGAAGCGTCGGCGTGTCTGGGCGGCTGCCGTTGCCGGACTGGTGCTGCTTGGCGCCGTGGGGATCGGCCAGCAGCGCCGGGCGTCCAGCAGCCGCCAACTGGCCAGTTACACCGTGGTGGCCACAGCCGGCAACCTCCCCGGCGTGGTCAATGCCACCGGGGAGCTGGAAGCCGAAAAACGGGTCAATGTGAGCCCGAAACGCCAAGGAATCATTGATGCCCTCTATGTGGAAGAGGGCGATGCGGTGCGCAAGGGCCAAGCCCTGGCCCTGATGGATCGCGGCGACCTCGACGATCGACTCAGCGAACTCAAAGCCAATCTGAATTCGGCCCAGGCGGAGCTCAACCGCAGCCGCAGCGAATTGGATCGCAACGCAGGGCTCTTCCGCCAGCAAGCGATCAGCGCCACCGACTACAACAAAGTCTTGAGCACCTATTTGGTGGCCCAGGCCGCTGCTGATGCGGCCCGACAACGCTTGCAGGCGCGCCAGGTGGAACAGCAGGAGCTGGTGGTGCGAGCCCCCTTCAGCGGGGTGATCAGCCAGCGTTATGCCGATCCGGGCTCCTTTGTGACCCCCACCACCACCGCCTCTGCCACCGCGGGCGCCACCAGCTCCTCGATTGTGGAACTCGCCCAGGGGCTGGAGGTGGTGGCCAAGGTGCCGGAAAGCGATATCGGCCGCATTCGCCTGGGGCAGAACGCGTCGGTGCGGGTGGATGCCTTTCCCGACCGCCGCTTCGCCGCCAGGGTCAAGCGCATCACCCCGCGGGCGGTGAAACTCAACAACGTGACGTCCTTTGATGTGGTGCTGGCCCTGGTGGAGCCCCCCGGGGCCCTTCGCATCGGCATGACCGCCGATGTGGGCTTTCAAACGGGCCAGGTGTGGGCCAAAACCCTGATTCCCACTGTTGCTGTGGTCACCGAAGACGGCAGGCCGGGCGTGCTGCTGGTGGGCCCTGATCGCCAGCCCAAATTTCAACCGGTGGAACTGGGAGAAAGCAGCGGCAAGAACACCCAGATCCTCTCCGGACTCCAGAGCGGAGCCAGGGTGTTCATTGACCTGCCCCCCTGGGCCAAAAAGCGCAAGAGTGGCAGCTAGGAGCTAGGGCCTGTCGGCCAGAAAGCGGCGGGCCGCCTCCACAATGCGGCCGCTGGCCAGACCATCGCCAAACGGGTTGTGGGCCCGGGCCATCGCCTCATAGGCGCTGGAATCCTCCAGCAACCGGCTGGCTTTGGCCACGATGTCGGCGCTATCGGTGCCAATCAGCTTGGCGGTGCCAGCATCCACAGCCTCGGGCCGCTCCGTGGTGCGACGCAGCACCAGCACGGGCTTGCCCAGAGCCGGGGCCTCTTCCTGCAGGCCGCCCGAATCACTCAGCACCAGGGTGGAGCCGCGCATCGCTGCCACGAGCTGGTCGTAGTCAAGCGGTTCGGTGAGGAACGCCCGCGGGTGGTCACCCAGCAGGGCCTGCAGAGGTTCTCGAACGGTGGGATTGCGGTGCAACGGCAGCAGCAAGGCGGTATCGGGGAAGCGATCCAACAGCTCCCGAAAGCCGCGGCCGATGTGCTGGAGCCGCTCGCCCCAGTTTTCCCGGCGATGCACGGTGGCCAGCATCACCCGCTGCTGGGCGAAATCCAGCCCAGGCAAGCTGAACGGCGGGGCCTTTTGGGCCATCAGCAACAGGGCATCAATCACGGTGTTGCCCGTGGTGATGATCTCGCCCACCACCCCGGAGGCCCGGCAGTTGGCCGCCGACAGCTCGGTGGGCGCGAAGTGGAGCATCGCTACCTGGGAGATCAGGCGGCGATTGGCCTCTTCAGGGAAGGGATCAAAAATGTTGTCGGTCCGCAGCCCCGCCTCCACGTGGCCCACCGGGACCTGCTCGTAGAAGGCCGCCAGGGCCGAGGCGAAGGCGGTGGTGGTATCGCCCTGCACCAGCACCAGATCAGGCCGATGGTCCGTGAACTCCTCCTTCAGTCCCTGCAGGGCGCCACAGGTGATGTGGGTGAGGGTCTGCTTGGGGGCCATCAGGGCCAGGTCGTGGTCGGCCGTCAGACCAAACAAGCCCATCACCTGGCTCACCATCTCGCGGTGCTGGCCCGTCAGCACCACCCGGGTGCGGAAATCCTCGGCCTGCTGAAACGCCAGGATCACCGGAGCCAACTTGATCGCCTCCGGCCTGGTGCCGAGCACGATCGTGACGAGGGGCTTGGGCACCGGGTTGCGGCAGACCCCCAAATCCTACGGAGCTTGCCCAACATGAAGAGCTCGCGGCTGAGAAGGGGCTGGGCTGACAGGGGCCCCGATCGCGGCGATGCTGGAGGCAACGCCCAACCCTCGCTCCCGAGCGGGTGAGCCCGTTGCCCATGGCCATGGCCGCTGCCTCCCC
>JBEDHM010000085.1:0-6319 GCA_041174105.1 Cyanobacteriota bacterium
AGCCCCAGGCCATCGAACAGCGCTGGCAGGACCACTGGGAGCAACACCAGCTTCACCGCACCCCAGAACCCGAGGCGTCGGCGACGGAGCAAGACACGTACTACGCCTTGTCGATGTTTCCCTACCCCTCGGGGAACCTGCACATGGGCCATGTGCGCAATTACGTGATCACCGATGTGATCGCCAGGGTGGCCCGCATGCGCGGCAAACAGGTTTTGCATCCGATGGGATGGGATGCCTTCGGCTTGCCGGCTGAAAACGCGGCGATCGAACGGGGCGTGGATCCAGGAGCCTGGACCGACCAAAACATCGCAGCGATGCGGAGCCAGCTGAAGCGGCTTGGGCTATCGATCGACTGGGACCGGGAAGTTGCCACCTGCCATAGCGATTACTACCGCTGGACCCAGTGGATCTTTCTGCAGTTTCTCGAGGCCGGCCTGGCCTACCAGAGCGACGCCACGGTGAATTGGGATCCGATCGATCAAACCGTGCTCGCTAACGAACAGGTGGATGGCGATGGTCGTTCCTGGCGCTCGGGGGCCTTGGTGGAAAAACGCAAGTTGCGCCAATGGTTCCTGAAGATCACCGCCTATGCCGATGCCCTGCTTGATGACTTACCCAAGCTCAGCGGCTGGCCCGAGCGGGTGCGCACGATGCAGGCCAATTGGATCGGTCGATCCACCGGCGCCGAACTCCACTTCCCGGTCGTGACGAGCGAGGGGCAGGCCACCGGTGAGGTGATCACCGTGTTCACCACGCGCCCGGACACCATTTTTGGCGCCACCTACGCGGTGCTTGCCCCCGAGCATCCGCTGGTCGCCAGCCTCACCAGCGCAGGGCAACAGATTCCAGTGGCGGCCTTCTGCGACCTGGTGGGCCGCCAAAGTGAACAGGAGCGCACCGCCGACGATCGCCCCAAGCGGGGAGTGCCCCTTGGCAGCCAGGTTCGCAATCCGGCCACAGGCGAGCTCATCCCCCTCTGGATCGCCGATTACGTGTTGGCCGACTACGGGACGGGTGCCGTGATGGGAGTTCCGGCCCACGACCAACGCGATTTCCTATTCGCCCGCCAATACGAACTGCCGGTTCGTCAGGTCGTGATCCCCGCCGGCACTGATCAGGAGGCCACGGAAGGTAGCGCCTGGACAGAAGCCGGGGTGCTGATCCACTCAGGCCGTTTTGATGGGCTCAGCAGCGCCGATGCCAAAGCGGCCATCACCGAGGCTGCCGAAGCGGAGGGCTGGGGCCAGGGCAAGGTGCAATACCGCCTGCGCGACTGGTTGATCTCCAGGCAGCGTTACTGGGGTTGCCCGATCCCTGTGATCCACTGCGAAGACTGTGGCGTGGTGCCCGTACCCGCCGACCAGTTGCCGGTTGAACTGCCCAGGGATGTGGCCTTCAGCGGCAAGGGTGCATCACCCCTAGCCCAACTCACGTCGTGGGTGGCGGTGGATTGCCCCTGCTGCGGCAAGAAGGCCAGGCGCGAGACCGACACCATGGATACCTTCATGTGTTCCAGTTGGTACTTCCTGCGTTACAGCGACGCCAGCAATACCGCCTTGCCCTTCAGCCGCGATGCCGTGGATCGCTGGCTACCGGTTGATCAATACGTGGGTGGCATTGAGCACGCGATTCTGCATTTGCTCTATGCCCGCTTCTTCACCAAAGCCCTCCGCGATCGTGGACTGTTGGGTTTTGATGAACCATTTACCCGCCTGCTGACCCAGGGAATGGTGCAAGGCATCACCTACAAAAATCCCCAAACCGGAAAGTACATCGCGCCAGCCGATGTGGCCGATGCCAACGATCCCCGCGATCCAATCACTGGCGATGCCTTGGAAACCTATTTCGAAAAAATGTCGAAATCGAAATACAACGGCGTCGATCCTGCCGTGGTGATCGACCAGTACGGCGCTGATACGGCCCGGATGTTCATTTTGTTCAAAGCGCCGCCGGAAAAAGATCTCGAATGGGATGACGCCGATGTGGAAGGTCAATTCCGTTTCCTGCAGCGCATCTGGAGGCTGGTGGATGGGGTGCACCAGCGGGGCATCACCCTGGCGGATGCCCTAGCCAATCGCCCCCAAACCCTTGATGCCGCAGTTGCCACTCCCAATCGCCAGGAGCAGGACCTCAGGCGTGCGGTGCACACGGCGATTGCCGCGGTGAGCGAAGACCTCGATGGCGACTATCAGTTCAACACCGCCGTTTCCGAACTGATGAAGCTCAGCAATGCGATGGCAGAGCATCTCGATCACTGCGGGGATGTGGTGGCAACGGAAGCCGTTGGCACGTTGCTGCTGCTCCTGGCGCCCTTCGCCCCTCACCTGGCGGAAGAACTCTGGCTGAAATTGGGGGGGAGCGGCGGGGTGCACAGCCAACGCTGGCCTGCCGTGGATGCCAGCGCCCTGGTGCGCGACACGATTCCCTTGGTGATCCAGATCAAGGGCAAGATGCGCGGCAGCCTGGAGGTGCCAGCCAATGCCAACAAGGAAACCCTGGAAAAACTCGCCCTAGAAAGTGACGTAGCCGCCAAGTGGCTGGAAGGCAAGCCCCCCAGCAGGGTGATCGTGGTGCCGGGCAAGTTGGTGAATCTGGTGCCCTAGCCGGCTCAGCCCAGCTTGCGGAACACCAGATCAGCGGGCTGGCCCCAATCACCATCGGCGGCATAACCGCGGTCGTTGGCGCAGAGGTGACGCAGGATCCAGAACACAGCCTCGGGACTGGCGGCCCCAACCGCCTGCTGCAATTGCTCAGCACTGCGAGGCTGCCCATCGGCCAATGCGGCTTCAACGTGCTGTTGCAGGGTGAGAATCTGGGCGGCTGCCTTCTTGCCTGCCTCCACCCCAGGCTGGTGGTAGGCATTGATATTCACCAATTCGCCATAGAAGCCAACGGCGCGCTCAAACAGGGCAATCAGAGCCCCGAGGCCGCGTTCATCAAAACGCCGCATGGTGATCGTGAGGCTTTGCCGCCCGCCTTCGCTGAGGGCTGAACGGGTGCCCTGCAGGAAGCCATCGAGAAAATCTCCGGGCATTTCACCACCGATCGGGGCGATGTCGGCGGGATCATCCAAGGCCTCAATGAAGGTCACAAAGAAGTTGTCCACCCCATCGCGCAGCTGTTGCACATAGGCGTGCTGATCGGTGGAACCTTTGTTGCCATACACCGCAATGCCTTGATGCACCTCATGGCCATCGCGATCGAATTTCTTGCCCAAACTCTCCATCACCAACTGCTGGAGATAGCGGCTGAACACTTCGAGACGGTCGCGGTAGGGGAGCACCACCATGTCGCGTTGGCCCTTGCCATGGCCCGCCCCGTACCACGCTGCGGCCAGCAAGGCAGCAGGGTTGCCTTGGAGGCTGGCCGTGCGGGTGGCCGCATCCATGCAGGCGGCACCATCGAGGAAGGCGCGTAGATCAGCGCCGATCAAGGCTCCCGGCAACAGGCCCACCGCGCTGGTGATGCTGGTGCGCCCACCCACCCAATCGAACATGTCGAAACGGCGCAGCCAACCCTCCGCTTCAGCCTGCTGATCGAGCTTGCTGCCCAAGAGGGTCACGGCAACTGCCTGCTGGGGCCATTGCCCGCCCCCGGCCTCCAGGCGCGCCCTTGCCTGGGCCATGCCGATGTGGGGTTCCGGTGTTCCCCCGGACTTGCTGACCACAATCACCAAGGTGGTAGCCAGTCGACCCTCCAATTCGGCCAGGATGCGGCTGTAGCCCTGGGGATCGACGTTGTCGAAGAAATGGAACGGCAGACCCTGACCTTGCATCTGCAGGGCACGGATCATCAGCAGGGGGCCAAGCCCGGAGCCCCCAATGCCAATCCAGAGCACATCGGTAAAGGGTTTGCCTGAAGGCGAAGGCAGCGACCCTTTGAGCACCTCAGCCGCAAAGGCCTCGATCCGCGTGATCTCCTCAGCGATGTGGGCCTGGGTAGCCGTATCTGGAGCCAGCTGGGGGGCGCGCAGCCAGTAATGGCCGACTTGACGTCCCTCATCGGGATTGGCAATGGCTCCCCGCTCCAGCTCCGCCATGGCGGCGAAGGCTTGTTCAAATCGGGGTTCGAGGGCATCGAAATCGGCTTGCCCCAGGGCCATCCGGCTCACATCCAGCCACAGCCCCAGGTCGTGGTGATGCCAGATCAACTGACAAAAGCGTTGCCACTGGGTTGAGGGATTGGCAGCATCGAAATCGGGAAGCTTCGACAAAACCAAGGCTCAGACTGGGCTTTCCCACCCTAATCGGGCAACCCAGAGACCGCCACCACGGGGGCCGGCGTGCGGATCGATCCAAGGCCAAAGAAGAAGCTGGAAAAGTTTCTTAAGATGGGGTGTTTGATTCAACCGTTTCCAGGCCAGCCGTTGTCCCCTCGAGCCAGCCATCGGTTGACGTCGTTGCTCGGCCCAGGCCGCGGCAGGAGCAGGCCTGCGGTTCGGCGGCGTTTTGGCCTGGTGGCCTTGGTGGCGGCCCTCGCCGTTGTGCCCCTTAGCCATCGGCAAGACAATGCCCTGCTGTTACTGGATCCAGGCTTGAGCAGCAGCATGGGCATCAGCCCCAGCCAGGCCGAGGGGGCAGATCCTGTTCAGTTCTCAGCATCTGAACTCAAAACCCTCCACCAGCGGTTTGGGGTCCATGGCTCCCAGCCCCGCCTCGCCCAGCTGTTCACCGCTGGCATCGACCAGCTCCAGCCCCTGCGCAGCTACACCTTGGGCCGAATCCAGGAGCTGCAGCCGCTGATTAGGCGCGAATCGGAACAACGGAATGTCAATCCCATGCTGGTGGCGGCGGTGCTGTTTGACGAAATGCGCCATGCCAAACCGGGGGAAGACCTCCCGATCGCTGCCCATTCGGGCCTGTTTCAGACCCATGGGCCGGCCCAACTGGGGGTGGAAGAGCTGGTGCATCAAGGATTGCTGCCAGCCCAACCCAACCCAGAACAGATCAGTCAGGCCCGGGATCGCCTGCTCGATCCCGACCAAAATGTGATCCTGCTGATCGGCAAATTTGCCCGACTCAGCAAGGAATTGCGCATTCCCCAAAACCGGATGCTCCAGGCCAGCGGCCATCCCCGCGATGCCAAGGCCCTGGCCACATTGGCCTACCTGCACAACGGCAAGCTCGACTACCCCCGGCGCATCCTGCGGGCCATGCAAGATCCGGAGCTCCATGCCGTGATCTATGGCGTGCAACAGGCCCCCACATCCAGCCTGATCTGATCAACAGAGCATGCCCAGGTTTTGAAGACGCTCCTGCAGCGCCTGCCAATCAAAACTGCGGGGATCGGCCCTTTCTCCGCCTAAATCAACAGCGCGATGGGTGGTGATGTTCTCCGGGGGGATGTGAAAGCGAACCATCCACTCAGCCAATAGGGCGGCCAGGGTGTCGTATTGCCCTTGGGAGTAGCCGCTGTGGCCCGGGTTGTCATTTTCCCCATCCAAGGGGGTTTCCAGGCTCACATGCAGGGCGAAGTTGTTGACGGAGCCGCCCACAAGGGGATTGGTGACAACCCACTGGCCATTGAAGGCCGAGTTGCCCGCACCAAAGGCCCGCTTGCTGGGATCCACCAGCTTTACCAACCCACCGTCCTCGCCGATCAGGGCGTGATAACTGACCTGCTCACTGTCGGCATCGTGATGGGTCACAAAGGTGCTGATGGCGGAGCGCAGGCCATAGACCGTTTCATGCAGCACCACCACCTGGGGTGAGGGGTTCACCGCATTGCCATAGGCATCGCGGGCAAAGCGCTCGCCGTAATTACTGGGATCCACCCGCACCTGCACGGGGGTGGTGCGCACCTGGGCCATCAGCTGCTGGAGCCGCTGGCGTTGGTCGAGGTCATGCACGGTGCAGCTGGGCTGCAAGGGAGACACCCAGGCCTGATGGTTGGGAGGTGCCGGCACCGAGCGCTGGCCTGCGGCCGGTGCCATCGGCGGGGATTGCACCGCCTGATGCCAATCACGAACCAACCAGCCCGCACCGCCGAAAACCAACAACCCCGCAGCGGCGGCGGCCATCCAAGGGGGCTGTTGCGGGGCCGCAGTCATGGGGCCTGCAGAAGGAACCAGCGCTGGCGGGCCTGAACCTGCGCGGCGCTCGCCGCAGGATCAGCCACCAAGGACCAGGCCTTCACCGCCACCGGCCCCGGTGTGATGGCCAACTCCCGCAGGCGATCGTCCCGGCAGATCAATAGCCGCCGCTCCCGTCCTGCAAACGTCGGGCTCAGCAGGGGGGCGAGCTGCTCGCTCGAGCGCAGCCGCTCGCCATCGATGGCCAGAAGTTCATCACCCACCATCAAGCCAGCGGCACTGGCA
>JBEDHM010000086.1:0-4969 GCA_041174105.1 Cyanobacteriota bacterium
GGGTGTCTGGTCGTACCCAGCGTTTGGTGGTGGTTTTGGCTGGCTTGCCAGAGCCCAGCCAGCTGGCCAGGCCCTGGGTTGCCGTAGCCAGGGCGCCCATCAGCCCGGCGCTGGTGGCGCCCAGTTGTTGCAGGCTGGTGCTCCAGCGTTCTTTGGAGCCCAGGCGGTCTTGCTCATCCTGCGTGAGTTGGCGCCATCGGCCTTGGCCCACTTCCCCCGCCAGACGCCCGATCAGCAGCCCACCGCAGAGCACGCCGAGCATCGGGGCGCCGCTGAGCCGATCACGGCTGCTCAGCAGCACCAGGCCCAGCAGCAGCATCACGGCCCCCCAGGCCGAATCGCGGGGGCGACTGAGTTCGGTGGCGAGCAGGGGCACCAGCAAGATCGCCAGACCCAGCACCAGTGCAAGCCCACCGCCAAGGATGGCAACCATGGCCCCATTCAGCGAGCCGCCCCAGTTTGGCTGGGCCTGGGCTCCTGTCCGTAAAGTTTGGCCTTGCCCATCTGGCGGAATTGGTAGACGCGCTGGTTTTAGGTACCAGTGGCTTTGGTCGTGGGGGTTCAAGTCCCCCGGTGGGCATCCTCCTTTTCCTAAGTTGCACGGATTCTTAAGTTGCACAGACGCGCTAGCTCCTTGACTTGCTCTCTGCGGCAATGAATCCAACGGCAATCGGGCAGTTTCTGGGATGACACAGGCACGGGCTGCCACCGCTGTTCCTTTGGCCGTGGCCGAGCTGCCCCGCTCGGTGCCGAAGGAATTCCTTGATCCGCCGGCCGCCTGGAATCCCACGGTGGGCCTGTTTTTGGGCGGCTACGCCCTCGCTGCCCTCACGATTTGGGGTTGGTTTGTGGGGCATTGGCCCTTGTCGGTGCTGCTGGCCACAGGCTTTTTGGCCCTGCACCTCGAGGGCACCGTGATTCACGATGCCTGCCACAACGCCGCCCATCCCAATCGCATCTTCAATGCGGTGATGGGCCATGGCGCTGCGCTGTTGCTGGGGTTCAGTTTTCCGGTGTTCACGCGCGTGCACCTGCAGCATCACGCCCATGTGAATGATCCGAAGCACGATCCCGATCACATCGTGAGCACCTTTGGCCCGTTGTGGCTGATTGCACCAAGGTTTTTCTATCACGAATTTTTCTTTTTCAAACGCCGTCTCTGGCGCCGCTATGAGTTGCTTGAGTGGGGGATTGCCCGCGGTATTTTTGCCACCATCGTGATTGCTTCGGTGAAGTTTGGCTTCATCGATTTTGTGTTCAATTGCTGGTTTGCCCCGGCCTTAATGGTGGGCGTCACCTTGGGCTTGTTTTTTGATTATCTGCCCCATCGCCCTTTCCAGTCGCGCAATCGCTGGCACAACGCCAGGATTTATCCAGGCCGGGCCATGAATTGGATGATCATGGGCCAGAACTATCACCTGGTGCATCACCTCTGGCCCTCGATCCCCTGGTTTGAATATCGGCCTGCCTATCACGCCACACGCCACATTTTGGATGCCAAGGGTTCTCCCCAGCGCTTGGGGTTGTTTGAAACCCGTAGCGATGGGTTGAACTTCCTCTACGACATTTTTCTAGGGGTGCGCAGCCACCGCAAGCGCCGCAGCAAGCTCAGGCCCCTTGCCGCCTTGATGCCCACGCGGCATGCCCGCCGCCGGGTGCTGGAGCTGCTGCATCGCACCGCCGTTTCACCGGTTCGGTAGTCGTCTCCGTTAATCGGCAAGGATTTTCGGCACCCGGAAGAAGTCGCCCTCGCGCTGGGGTGCTTCGTTGAGCAGATCTTCGCGAACGTTGGTGGGCACCACCACATCGTCACGGGTCGCATTCACCACTTCCACAGCCCGGGTGGTGGGGGGCACGCCTTCGGTATCCACCGACTCCAGGTGGGCCACGTACTCCAGGATCCGCTCCAATTGGCCCGTGTAGGTGGCGATTTTCTCTTCAGGAAGATCAAGGCGCGCCAGGCCGGCCACCTTGCGCACGTCGTCGGCGGTGATTTTGCTCATGGCGCTGATGGGGCCCTTGTGCTGGCTCGACGCTAGCGGTTAAGGCGCATCGGCCAGGAAGGCTTGCAGATCACGGCTTAAGGCTGAGGCCGCCAGCTCTAGAAACTGGGCGCCATGGGCGGCCTGGGCCAGGTAGGGATCGGAGCCCATGCGTCCGTCGGGATGGCGGCGGCGGAAGTCTTCGGGACCGTGGATCGGGCCCGCAGGCGCCGGCTCGGCCAGCGGCCGCTGCTTGGCCTGCAGGCTGGGTTCGAGGTGCAGGGTGAGGGCGATTTCGCTCGGGGTGGCGTGGTGACCTTCGCGTTCGCCATAGAGGCTTTGGGCTTCCCGCATTACCGGCCCGGCCATGAACCAATTGGCTAATTGGCAGCGCAGTCGATCGGCCACTGGTAGGCCCCGGGCTGCGGCGGTGGCATAGGCCTGGGCGAAGGCGGCTTTGGCGGTGGCGATGTTGCCGCCATGGCCGTTGATCACAAAGATGCGCTCAAACCCGTGGCGGGCCAACGAAAGCACCACGTCGTGGAGCACCGCCAGCAGGGTGGAGGGCTGCAAACTCACGGTTCCTGCAAAGCCGAGATGGTGTTCGGCCATGCCGAAGGCCTGGGCTGGTGTCACCAGCACGCCGGTGCGGCGCCCCACCTCCAGGGCCACGGCTTCGGCGGTGAGCGCATCGGTGCCGATGGCGCCCGTGGGTCCGTGCTGCTCGGTCGACCCGAGGGGCACGATCACCCCCTTGCAGGTTTGCAGGTAGGCCTCCACCTCTGGCCAACTGCGCAGTTGAAGCCTGATGGCGTCTGTGGTGGCGCCTTTTGTTGCCTCAGGTGTTGGGCCTGCGGGGGCGGCATCAGGGACACCACCGGAAGGGGAATGGATCATGGTGAACAGCAAAAGGCCGCCTGGACCTGCCTAGGATTGAACCAGCAGTGCCGGTGAGGCCCATGCTGCATCGCAAGCTGGATCAGTTTTGTGGAGAGAACCGCCCGGTGTGGGTGTTTCTGCGGGATCAGCAGCGCTGGATCGAACAGGCCCTGGTGGTGGCCATCGAGGGCGATCTGGTGACCCTGCGCTACGACGATGACGACGACGATGAAACCCACACCTGGGAAGAGAGCGTTCGTCTCGATTCGATCGGAGCGGTGAGCACGCGACTTGCCTGTGTCAGCCGCTCTGTGCTGGCAGAGGATCTCGAGGTGACGGGGGACTGCCCGGAATCGGAGCAGTTGCCCAGCCAGGGCTGAACCCGGGTGAGCTCAGTGGGCGGTGCCGTTGCCCGTGTAGTCGTCGGTGTCGTAGTAGCCGCCCTTGGTGCCGAAAAAGAGGGTGGCCAGCACAAACAGCCCGCTCGTCGCCACCAGCACGGTGGCGAGGGTCAAACCGCCGGATTCCATGGCTGCCCTTGCAGTTGAGATGGGCCCAGTCTGGCGCCTTTTGGCTGACTGGGCCCAAATCGGGCTTAGTTACTCGACTTGATCACCCGCCCGTTGAGGGGCTGCAGCGGCCGGGCATTCAGCGGATAGAGCTTTTGGAAGGTGGCCAATTGCTCAGCTGAGATCGAAACGGGCTGTTTGAGGATGTAGAAGCGAACTCCCTCGGTGCAAGGCGGTGTGGTGAGAGAACCCGCGTAGGTGTAGTACTCCAGTGAGGAGGGAAGCAGTCCCTTCAGGGAAGGCAGATTCACGCTCACGGAGCCGCCTTTCTTGGCGGGAAGTTTGCTCCAGAGGGCGGCGAGATAGGGATTGGCGGCACCTTTTTGAAAGTTCACCCCAATCACAGCCAATTGGCCCTTGGCATTTTGGTGGACCAGGTGGACGTTCAGGGGGTAATGGGCCCCGTTGATGGCCTCTTCGCTGGGGGTGTGGAAGTGGTACTGCAGCAACTTGTAGGGAGTGGTGCCGATCTTGAGATTGCCGGAGGTGTTCACCTGGATCGTGGTGCCGGTGTTCACCACATCCCCTGACGTTGCCACGTAGTCGGGGTGGAGGGCGGTGGCGGTGGTCTGTTTCACCGTGTTTTTCGACACGATGTTCACCGGAGCTTGTTCAGCACCATCGGAGCAGGCGGCATATTTCGGGCTCAGTTGCCCCCATTTCTCAGGCCCGATATCGCCGGAGTAGCCGTACTGGGGCTTGGCCAGCGCTCCGAGGGGAGTGATGGCTGCCCCTGCAGCGATCAGGGCAAGGGAGAGAGAAAGACGTTTAGAGGGTTGCATCCGATGGAGAGTGGTTGCCTTATCTAGAAAGCTAGGGAGATCGGTCTGATTTGGCTGCAATGTTGCTTTCGCATGGCCAATCTTGGTGTTCAGTCAGCCACTCCCATAGCCGCTAAGACCGCCACGCCCATCTAAGACTTCCCAGCCCTCTCCCAAGCCTTCTTCTGCCGCCCCGCCGAGGTGGTTGCCCCCGACCTCATCGGCTGCCTGCTGGTGAAATGGAAGGCAGTTGGTGCTCAAATGAACTGCAGGTTGCCAGATGAAAGAGTGGGTTTACCCGTTAAGACTGCAAAGATTCCACCATTAGACCCACATCCGTTTGTCAGAGCGCCATCTTGGTTGTTGTACAGGAACCCAGTGGATTGGTCGTAGACAATCTGTGCGCTGCTTCCTAGTTGGGTGGTGAGTGCAGAAGCGCTATTGACTTGTGCGAAGGTTGGCGAGAGTCCACCACTGCTGATTCCAAAGGCACTCTTGCTGAGTTTGATAAGGTCGCCTTCTGTGGGGTTGAAGTTGGTGATGACATCAGAGGTGGAACCGTTGCTTGAATAGTTGGGAGCGGTGCTAAAGGCAAAGGTATCCGCAAAAGAAGTGCCAGTCAGAGTGTCTTTCGCGGTTGTGGTGCTGAAGTTGCCAACGGCATCCCATTTAGTACCAGGTTGCAGGAAGGAGGTATCGGAAAGGGAGAAGAGGCCAGCATCTTGTCCAGCACTACCGAAGTAATCACCGATTTTGGCGTTGGTGCTCCAGTTCCAAG
>JBEDHM010000087.1:0-3297 GCA_041174105.1 Cyanobacteriota bacterium
ATCAATTCATTCGCCTTCTTGGTGGCGGCATAAAGGCTCACCGGATGGTTCACCGCTTGCTGCTCGGAAAACGGCATGGTGCGGTTGCCGCCATACACCGAGCTGCTGGAGGCGTACACCAAGTGCTCAACCCCGTGATGCCGGCAACCCTCAAGAATGTGGCCGAAACCCACCAGGTTGCTCTGGATGTAAGCCGCAGGATTTTCGATGGAGTAGCGCACACCGGCCTGGGCAGCGAGATGGACAACCGCTCTGGGGCGGTGGCTGGCAAACAGCTGCGCCATGGCCTCGCCATCCTCCACGTCAATCCGCTCACAGCGAAATCGATCTGAAGCGCCGGAACCCTGCTCCAACTGCGTCAACCGAGCCTGCTTCAGCGACGGGTCGTAGTAGCTGTTGAAGTTATCGATACCGAGAACAGTTACACCGCGCGCGAGCAGCTGCTGGGCGACTGCGGCGCCAATGAAACCGGCGACTCCAGTGACCAGGATGGGCCGCTCCATAATCAGCAATCGGCGAGACGCTCGCGGAAATAGGCGATCGTGGGCTCAAGCCCCTGCTGCAAGGAGATGGTGGGCTGCCAACCAAGCTGCTGCTGCGCCAGCTCGATCACCGGTTGACGCTGCATTGGATCATCCTGCGGCAACGGCTGGCACACCAAGTCCAGGCTTGGATTGATCCGATCACGCACCAATTCAGCCAGCTGGCGAATCGTGAATTCACCTGGATTCCCGATGTTGATCGGCCCAGGGTGATCACCATTCATCAGGCGGATCAGGCCTTCTACCAGATCATCCACAAAGCAAAAGGAACGCGTCTGGCCGCCATCGCCATAAAGGGTGAGGGGTTGGCCGCGCAGGGCCTGCACAATAAAATTGCTCACCACACGCCCGTCATCGGGCAACATGCGCGGGCCATAGGTGTTGAAGATCCTGGCAATACGGATCTCCGTGCCATGCATGCGCTGGTAATCGAAACAGAGGGTTTCAGCAACGCGCTTGCCTTCGTCGTAGCAAGCGCGAATGCCATGGGTGTTCACATTGCCGCGATAACTCTCCGGCTGGGGATGCACCTCAGGATCGCCATACACTTCGCTGGTGGAAGCGAGCAACAACCTGGCACCCACCCGCCTGGCCAAGCCGAGCATGTTGTAGGTGCCCAGGAAACTTGTTTTGGCCGTTTTGATCGGGTTGTGCTGGTAATGAACCGGGGATGCAGGGCAGGCCAGATGCCAGATGCGATCCACTTCCAGGAGGATCGGATCCGTCACATCGTGGCGAATCAATTCAAAGCGTGGATGCCCCATCCAACGGGCCACGTTCTGCTTGCGGCCCGTGAAGTAGTTATCGAGGCAGATCACCTCTTCGCCGGCGTCCATCAGGCGATCCACCAGATGAGACCCCACAAACCCGGCACCGCCGGTGATCAAATTGCGCGTGATCGAAGCTGGCATTGTTTCAATCGCTCCGATCAACCGAGCTGGCCATCGCCAACACGCCACAGCCGCAAACCGGCTCGCCGGACTGTCTCAGAGTCCACCACAGCGCGAGCATCAAACACCCAGGCAGGCTGCCGCATCTGCGCCGCCAACGTCTCCCAGGACAAGGCCCTAAAGGCTGCCCATTCCGTAAGGATCAGCACCGCATCGGCCCCAGCCACCGCCTCCAGTTCCGAAGCACTGCTTTGCCAACACCCCTCGCCGCTGAGGCCAGGCCCGTCATTGCTGGGGGCAGATCCCAGATCGCGAGCTATCTGCTGAGGAGAGACCTTCGGGTCGTAGATCGCCAGCTGCGCTCCCTCTTCAAGCAGGTCCTGGCAGATCCTGATCGCTGGTGCCTCGCGGGTGTCGTTGGTGTCGGCCTTAAACGCAAAGCCCAGCACTGCCAGGCGCTTTCCAGTCACGGTGCCGAACAGCTGGTTCACCACGAGGCGAGCAATGCGGTGCTGTTGCCAGGTGTTCAGCTCAACCACGCTCTGCCAGTAGGCCGCCACCTCATGCAGGCCGTAGTGCCCGCAGAGATACACCAAATTGAGAATGTCTTTCTGGAAGCAGCTGCCTCCAAACCCCGGGCCTGCCTGCAGAAACTTGGAGCCAATGCGTGAATCGGTGCCGATGGCCTTCGCCACCTCGCGCACATCCGCACCGGTGGCTTCGCAGAAGGCAGCGATGCTGTTGATCGAACTGATGCGCTGGGCCAGAAAGGCATTGGCGGTGAGCTTGGAGAGCTCACTGCTCCAAAGATTGGTGCGCAGGATGCGTTCATCCGGAACCCAATGGGCGTAGATCGCAGCCAGCGCTTCAATCGCTGCAGGGTCTTCCCCACCGATCAACACGCGATCGGGGCTCTCCAGATCGGTGACCGCCGTGCCCTCCGCCAGAAACTCCGGATTCGACAACACCGAAAAGCTGGGTTTGGCTGCATCACCGGCGGCGTTGTCGCCCTGAGCCGCCTGCAGGATGGTCTGCACTGCAGCGGCGGTGCGCACCGGCAGGGTGCTCTTCTCCACCACGATCGTGTGCCCCTGGGCGTGAGCGGCCACGGAGCGCGCCGACGCCTCCACCCAGCGCAGATCACTGGCCTGACCAGCCCCCAGCCCTTTGGTCTTCGTGGGTGTGTTCACCGAGAGAAAGACCATGTCGGCGGCTGCAATTGCCGCCGACACCTCGGTGCTGAAGAACAGGTTGCGACCACGGCACCGCTCCACCACCGCATCCAGACCGGGCTCATAAACGGGCAGCCGGCTCAGATCGGCATCGTTCCAGGCGGCGATCCGCTCGGCGTTGAGATCCACCACCGTCACCTGAATCTCAGGGCAACGATCGGCAATCACCGCCATGGTGGGCCCCCCCACATAGCCAGCGCCGATGCAGCAGATCGTGCGAATCGCTGGGGCGGTGGCGCTCACTGAATCCGTGCCTTCGGTGCCAGCAAACTAGGCGAAGCGCTTGAGCAACTCCTCCAAGCTGAGGCGCTCCTCCACCGCTTCGGGCCCACCCCTCAGGTTTTTGAGCGTCACCACGCCCGCTTCCGCCTCGCTATCGCCGAGCACCAGAGCCCAGCGGGCGCCCGCACGATCCGCCCGCTTGAACTGTTTGCCGAAGGCGCTGGCGCTGAGGTCGAGCTCCACCCTGCGCCCTGTCAGGCGCAGTTGCCGGGCCAGCTGCAGGGCCAGGGGCTCCGCCCCATAGCCGCCACACACCACAAAAAACACATGCCCCGCCACCACCCAACCCAGGGCAACCAGGCCGAGCACGATTTCCAGGCCCTCCAAGCCCAAGGCCCAGCCCCCCCCCGC
>JBEDHM010000088.1:0-5671 GCA_041174105.1 Cyanobacteriota bacterium
CCCCCTCGCGCTGCCGAAGCCCCACCATCAACCGCTCATCGAGGGGCATACCCACCCCGGGCTCAGGCGGCGATAGCCAACCAGCCACTGCGGGGTCTTCACTGCCCTCAGCCAGCCAGGCGGCATAGCCCTCCCGGGTGCGGGGCCTGGCGATGCGCTGGCCCCAGGGGGCACCGGTGGCCCCCATGCCAAAGCCCCACCAGCCCGCACCGCTCCAGTACACCCGGTTGTGCCGCGAGGCGTGGCCCGGCAGGGCGAAGTTGGAAATTTCGTAGTGGCCATAGCCCGCCGCAGCCAGCTCGCTCCAGCTGAGCTCCAGCAGATCGGCGCCCAGGTCGGCATCGAGGTGAGGGAGCTCACCGCGCTGCTCGCGGCGCTCAAACACCGTGCCAGGCTCGATGCTGAGGTCGTAAACAGAGAGGTGGGGAGGCGCAAGGGCGATCGCCTGCCGCAATTGCCCCTGCCAATGGGCCAGGGCCGCCGCCCTGGCCATCGGACCACTGGGAACAGGTGTACCGGAGCGGGCCATGGCAGGCACCCCCTGGATTAGGTCCAGGCTCCAACTCGCCAGCTCCCCACGGCGGTGGGCCAGGGCCAACCAGCCGGCTGCCTCCAGCAGATCCGCCCGCCGGTGGCGCCGCCCCAAGCCTTCCAGCACCTGATCATCGAAGCTCTGCCCCCCCAGGCTCACCCGGTTGATACCGGCCGCCAGGTAGCCCGCCAGCCGCTGCTGGTCAAAGCTGGCCGGATCCAGCTCCAGGGTGACCTCCGCCCCCGGAGCCAGGCCAAAGGCGGAGCGCAGGCCCGCCAGCAAGGCCCGAATTTGCTCGGGGGTCAGCAGCGATGGGGTGCCCCCACCGAAATACACGGTGGAGAGGGGCGGGCCGCTGGGGGCAAGGGCAATCTCGTGATGCAACAGCTCCAGGTAGGCCGCAATCGAGCGGGAGCCTGGAGCGGAGGCCTCTCCCCCAGCCCGATCCCCCAGGGGCACCACCGGAAAATCGCAGTAAAAACAGCGCCGATGGCAAAACGGCACGTGCAGGTAGGCACTCCTGGGCGGATACCCCCGCGAGCCAAATGCGCCGCAATCAGGCATGCTTCCAATCTGATCAATCAGGCCTGAGCAATCGGGGCTGAGCACTTGGGACGACACGCCCCCCAGGAATGCTGGACTCCCTCATCCTGATCCTGTTTGTGATCTCCGGGGCCGCTGCGGGCTGGCTCGGGGTCGACCTGCTGCCCGAGCAGCAACTGATCCGCATCCCCAACCTGGAGCAGCTCACCTGGATCCTGGGGGCTGTGGGAGCCGGCGTTGGGCTGGTGGCGGGCCTGGTGTTTCGCCAGCTGCGCCAAACCCTGATGCGCCAGGTGCGCAGCATGCCCACCGACCTGCTGGTGAGTCGGGCGGTGGGCCTGATCCTGGGGCTGCTGGTGGCCAACCTGCTGTTGGCCCCGATCCTGCTGCTGCCCTTGCCCTGGGAGGTGGTGTTCGTCAAACCGCTGGCGGCGGTGGTCAGCAATGTGTTTTTTGGCGTCTCGGGGTACAACCTGGCGGAAGTCCATGGCCGCACCCTGCTGAGGCTGTTCAACCCCAGCAGCACAGAAGCGCTGCTGGTGGCCGATGGGGTGCTGCAGCCGGCCAGCGCCAAGATCCTCGACACCAGTGTGATCATCGACGGCCGCATCCGCGGCCTGCTCGAATCGGGGCTGCTCGAGGGGCAAGTGATCGTGGCCCAGAGCGTGATCGATGAATTGCAAGCCCTGGCGGATTCCAGCAATGCCGAAAAACGGGGCCGGGGCCGCCGCGGCCTGAAGCTGCTCAGCGAGCTAAAGGAGCAATTTGGTCGGCGGCTGGTGGTCAACACCACCCGCTACGAGGGCAAGGGGGTGGACGACAAGCTGCTGGCGCTCACCGCCGACACCGGTGGCACCCTGCTCACCGCCGACTACAACCTGGCCAAGGTGGCCGAGGTGAAAGCCCTCAAGGTGCTCAACCTCAGCGAACTGGTAATTGCCCTGCGGCCCGAGGTGCAGCCCGGCGATGAGCTGCAACTCAAGATCGCCCGCGACGGCAAGGAAGCCGACCAGGGCGTGGGCTATCTCGACGACGGCACGATGGTGGTGGTGGAAGGGGCCCGCGGCCGCATCGGCGAGCGCCTGCCGGTGATCGTCACCGGAGCCCTGCAAAACCCCACCGGCCGCATTGTGTTTGCCCGCAGCGGCAGCAGCCAAAGTCCTGGCCCCAGCCAGGCCCCCACCCCGCCAGAGCAGGCCAGCAGCAAGCGCAAAACCCGGGCCAAGCCGCCATCACCCAAGCCGGAGGCCGGCAGCCCCGGCTAGGCTCCGCGCACAGGCCAGTTGTGGTGCGCGGATGACGGCGTCAGCTCCCTATTACGGCGATTCAGCCGTACTGCGCACCCCGCCCCCGGATCTGCCCAGCCTGCTGCTGAAAGAGCGGATCGTGTACCTGGGCTTGCCCCTGTTCAGCGACGACGATGCCAAGCGTCAGATGGGCATCGACGTCACGGAATTGATCATTGCCCAACTGCTCTACCTGGAGTTCGACAACCCGGAGAAGCCGATTTTCTTCTACATCAACTCCACCGGCACCAGCTGGTATTCAGGCGATGCCATCGGCTTTGAAACCGAGGCCTTCGCCATCTGCGACACCCTCCGCTACGTGAAGCCCCCGGTGCACACCATCTGCATCGGCCAGGCCATGGGCACCGCCGCCATGATCCTCTCGGCCGGCAGCAAGGGCCACCGGGCGGCCCTGCCCCACGCCTCGATCGTGTTGCACCAGCCCCGCAGCGGCGCCCGCGGCCAGGCCACCGACATCCAGATCAGGGCCCAGGAAGTGCTGCACAACAAGCGCACCATGCTGGAAATGCTGGCGGAGAACACCGGCAAATCGGTGGAGCAGCTCTCCAAGGATTCCGACCGCATGACCTACCTCACCGCCGAGGAGGCCATGGCCTACGGCCTGATCGACCGGGTGCTCACCAGCCAAAAGGATCTGCCCACCTCCCTGCCGGCCGGCGCTGGCGTCAGCCCGGGCAATCCCGGCATCAGCTAACCAGCCGACCGCGCTCCGGCGCACCAGGCCCCATCCGTTTCGCACCGCCTTCCCCCGTTTCTTTCAGCCATGCCCATCGGCACCCCCAGCGTTCCCTACCGCCTTCCCGGCAGCCAGTACGAGCGCTGGGTCGACATCTACACCCGCCTGGGGGTGGAACGGATCCTGTTTTTGGGTTCGGAGGTGAACGACGCCATCGCCAACAGCCTGGTGGCCCAGATGCTCTACCTCGACTCCGAGGACAGCTCCAAACCGATTTACCTCTACATCAATTCACCCGGCGGCTCGGTGACAGCCGGCCTCGCGATCTACGACACGATCCAGTACGTGAAATCGGATGTGGTGACCATCTGCGTGGGCCTGGCTGCCTCGATGGGGGCCTTCCTGCTGGCGGCCGGCACCAAGGGCAAACGCCTGGCCCTGCCCCACAGCCGCATCATGATTCACCAGCCCCTGGGCGGCACCAGCCAGCGCCAGGCCTCGGACATCGAGATCGAGGCCCGAGAGATTCTGCGTATCAAGGACATGCTCAACCAGAGCCTGGCTGACATGTGCGGCCAAAGCCTGGAGAAGGTGACCAAAGACACCGACCGCGATTACTTCCTCAGCGCCGCTGAGGCCGTGGAGTATGGCCTGATCGACCGGGTGATCGCCCATCCCACGGAGGCCTGAACGGCCACTGCGTAAGCTCATCCTTTGCCCTGCCCGCAGCCCGGATGGCCAAGCTTTATTACGACACCGACGCCGACCTCAGCCTGCTGAACGGCAAAACGGTGGCCATCATTGGCTACGGCTCCCAGGGCCACGCCCATGCGCTGAACCTCAAAGACAGCGGCGTGAATGTGGTGGTGGGCCTCTATGAAGGCAGCCGTTCCGCCGAAAAAGCCAAGGCCGATGGCCTTGAAGTGCTGAGCGTGGCCGATGCGTCCGCCAAGGCCGACTGGATCATGGTGCTGCTGCCCGATGAATTCCAGAAAGCGGTTTACGACGCCGAGATTGCCCCCCACCTCAGCGCCGGCAAGGTGCTCAGCTTCGCCCACGGCTTCAACATCCGCTTTGAGCTGATCAAGCCGCCCGCCGATGTGGACGTGGTGATGATCGCTCCCAAGGGTCCTGGCCACACCGTGCGCTGGGAATACCAAAACGGCATGGGCGTGCCCGCCCTGTTCGCCATCCACCAGGACGCCAGCGGCCATGCCCGGGCTCTGGCGATGGCCTATGCCAAGGGGATCGGTGGCACCCGCGCCGGCATCCTGGAAACCAACTTCAAAGAAGAAACCGAAACCGACCTCTTCGGCGAACAGGCCGTGCTCTGTGGCGGCCTTTCAGAACTGGTGAAAGCTGGCTTTGAAACCCTCGTGGAAGCTGGCTATCAGCCCGAATTGGCCTACTTCGAGTGCCTGCACGAAGTGAAGCTGATTGTGGATCTGATGGTGAAGGGCGGTCTGACCGCCATGCGCGATTCGATCTCCAACACCGCCGAATATGGCGACTACGTCAGCGGTCCACGCCTGATCACCGCCGACACCAAGGCGGAAATGAAGCGCATCCTGGCCGACATCCAGGACGGCACCTTCGCCCGCAACTTCGTGGCCGAATGCGACGCCGGCAAGCCCGAGATGGCCAAGATCCGCGAGCGCGATAGCCAGCACCCGATTGAACAGGTGGGCAAGGGCCTGCGCTCGATGTTCAGCTGGCTGAAAGCCGCCTGATCCGGCGCCATGGGCTCCAGTGGAGTCCACCCCTTTGTGTTGGTGGCCCTGGCCTGCGGGCTGGATCGGCTGGTTGGGGATCCTCCACGCCTGCTGCACCCGGTGCAGGTGATGGGCTGGGCCATCACCCGGCTGAGACACCTGGCCGAAACCTGGGGCGGGGATACCCCCTGGAAGCTGCGGCTCGCCGGGGGGCTGATCACCGCCTTGCTGGTGGGGGGCAGTACCGCCGCCGGCTGGGCCCTGGAGCAGGCTGCCTTCGCTAGCCGAGGGGTATGGCACCCCTGGGCCCTGGCGGTGGTGGTGATCGCCCTGGCCAGTGCCCTTGCCGGCAAGAGCCTCGAGCAGGGGGTGGAGCGGGTGCTCAACCACCTGGCCGATCGGCCTGCCGCCCGGCGGCACCTGGGCTGGATTGTGGGCCGCGATACCGCTGATCTGGAGACCCCCGACATCCTCCGGGCCCTGGCGGAAACCGCCAGCGAAAACGGCGTGGATGGCCTGTTCGCCCCGCTGTTTTGGATGCTGGTGGGGTGCCTGCTCTGGAACGTCAACCCCAGCGGGCCGGGTCCCCTGGGGTTGGCCTGGGGCTTCAAGGCCGCCAGCACCCTCGATTCGATGCTGGGTTATCGCCGCGGCCGCCTGCAATGGCTTGGCACGGCTGGAGCTCGCCTCGACGACCTGCTCGTCTGGTTGCCCTGCCGCCTGGTGGCCCTGAGCCTGCCCCTGGCAGCAGGCCAAGGGCCCTGCCAATGCTGGCCGGCCCTTCAGACGGCCTGCCAAGAGGGGGCGGCCGATCCATCCCCCAACGCGGGGGTGTCGCAGGCCGCCTACGCCAACACCGCCCAGGTGCAACTGGGGGGATGCAACAGCTATGGGGGCAAGC
>JBEDHM010000089.1:0-3870 GCA_041174105.1 Cyanobacteriota bacterium
GAGGAGTGCCGCCTGGCCGTTGAGCAGGTGGTGTTGCCCCAGGGCCAGCCTGTGGAGTTGCTGCCCCGCACGGAGCGGGTGCGTTTGCTGCAAGCTGAGCTCGCTAGCCGCTACCGGTTGCGTTCGGCTGTGTTTGGCCGCGGCGCGGCCCAGCGCCTGCGGGTGTTTCCGGCCTGAATGGGGCGACGCCACGGCGCTCGGTTGACGAAGGACCGGGCGCTATGGGTAACTAGCTAGGCACCGGTGAACGCCGGAGCCAGTTGCCAGCCTGCGGGCAGCAATTGTCTTGCCCGCCTGCGGGCAGGAATGGGTCGTCGCCAAGCGGTAAGGCAGCGGGTTTTGGTCCCGCCATTCCTAGGTTCGAATCCTAGCGACCCAGTTTTGACACTCCCCAGCCCTTCTCAGCTGCACTCTTTCGCTTTGACGGGCTGTCTCGCTACCTCCGCTGAGCCTCGGGCGTGGCTGCCCCTGTGATCGAGACGCCCATGCCGGCCCCCCTGCTGGTTTTCGACTTTGACGGCGTGCTCGTGGACGGCATGGCCGAATACTGGTGGTCGGCGCGGCGGGCCGCCCTGCACCTCTGGCCGCAGCTGGTCTTGCCAGAGGCCATCCCGGCGGGCTTTACCCAGCTGCGTCCCGCGATCCACAAGGGTTGGGAAATGGTGCTGATGGCGGCGGAGCTCAGCCGGGCCGATTTGGATCTACCTGCCCTGGTGGCCAACTATGCCGCTGCCCTGCCCGTTGCCTTGGCCCGCTGGGACTGTGCCAAGGAGCGGCTGCAAGCGGTTTTGGAGCAGGTGCGCGCCGATGCGATTGCCGCCGATCCCCAGGCCTGGCTCGCCTTGCATCGCTTCTATCCCGGCGTGATCGACCGGCTGCGGCGCCTCGCAGCTGATGGGGCCGATTGGGCCGTGCTCACCACCAAGGGGGCCGTGTTTGCCCGGCAATTGCTGGCGTCAGCCCAGTTGGAGCCGGTGGCCCTGTTCGGCCATGAGCAGGGCAGCAAGAGCGAGGTGTTGGCCCGACTGCTGGCCGATCCAGCCCAGCGGCGCCCGCTTTGGTTTGTGGAGGATCGCCGCCCCACCCTGGAGTTGGTGCGCAGCCAGCCGGCCCTGGCGGCGGTGCGCTGTTTTCTGGTGAGCTGGGGCTACCTGGCGCCCGGAGATGGGGATCGCCTGCCCGATGGGGTGCATTGGCTCGATCCGGCAACCTTTGCCGCCCCCCTGGCGCAATGGCCCTAGGCCGTTAGAGTACGCCCGTACTATGCGCAATTGGGACGCCGGCCCCCTTTGGTGGCACTTGTTTGGTCGAGGTCGCAGGATGGCGCCTTGTGCCCCAGCGGCCCTTGCATCCCAGCGGCCTGTTCCATCGTTTTTGATTCGTCATGTCCCTTGATTCCAAGGCTGCTTCCTTAGGTAAGGCTGCTTCTTCCGGTATGGCTGCTTCTTCCAGTTCCACTGACGCCCGCGCAGCGGCCGAGCGCGACAAGGCCCTCGGCCTGGTGCTGAACCAGATCGAGCGCAACTTCGGCAAGGGCTCGATCATGCGGTTGGGGGATGCCTCGCGGATGCGGGTGGAAACCATCTCCACCGGGGCCCTCACCCTAGATTTGGCCTTGGGCGGCGGCTACCCCAAGGGCCGGGTGGTGGAGGTGTACGGCCCGGAGAGCTCCGGTAAAACCACCCTCACCCTGCATGCGATTGCGGAAGTGCAGAAGCGCGGGGGAGTGGCCGCGTTTGTGGATGCGGAGCATGCCCTCGACCCGGTCTATGCCGCATCCCTCGGCGTCGACATCGAAAACCTCCTGGTATCCCAGCCCGACACCGGCGAGATGGCCCTGGAGATCGTCGACCAGTTGGTGCGCTCGGCGGCGGTCGACATCGTGGTGGTCGACTCGGTGGCAGCCCTCACCCCCCGGGCTGAGATTGAAGGCGAAATGGGTGATCTGGCGGTGGGCAGTCAGGCCCGTTTGATGAGCCAGGCGATGCGCAAAATCACCGGCAACATCGGTAAGTCGGGCTGCACGGTGATCTTCCTCAACCAGTTGCGCCAGAAGATCGGCGTCACCTACGGCAACCCTGAAACCACCACCGGTGGCAATGCCCTCAAGTTCTATGCCTCGGTGCGGCTGGATATTCGCCGTATCCAAACCCTCAAGCGCGGCACGGAGGAATACGGCATTCGCGCCAAGGTGAAAGTGGCCAAAAACAAGGTGGCACCACCTTTCCGTATTGCTGAGTTCGACATCCTCTTTGGCCGCGGCATCAGCACCTTGGGCTGCCTGCTCGACCTGGCTGAGGAGACGGGCGTGGTGACCCGTAAGGGTGCCTGGTACAGCTACGACGGCGACAACATCGGCCAGGGTCGTGACAACACCATCACGTGGCTGGAGCAAAACCCCGAGCCCAAAGAGGTGATCGAACAACTCACCCGCCAGAAGCTCACGGAAGGCTCAGAAGTCACCGCCAATTCGATGAAGCCTTTGGCAGCCGCTGCCAAGGCTGCCGCTGCGGCACCTGCCACGACCGCAGGAGAGGCCAGCGCCAGTGCAGCTGAGCTGCCCGTGGCCAGCTGATCGCGTTGATTCAGGCGCCGGTTACGGCGCCTTTGGAGTCGCTGAGGGCTGAGGCGAGAGCAGGGGTTTGGGGGCTTTGCAGCACCTGGGCCACCCGCTGCAGCTCCTGGATGGCTTCGGCTCCTTCGAGTTTTACGAGCTCATGGCCGTCCCGGGATTCCACCCAGCTGATGCCGAAATCGGACACCAGAAAGCGCACCATGTGGTTATCGCCCAGATTGGCCACGAAGGAGGCCCCTTGGCCGTCTCGGCCATCGCCGCAGGTGTAGCAAGTGGCGGCCACTTGGCGCGCTTGCAGGCTTTTGGCCAGGGCCTGCAGGCTCATCACCAGATCCTGAACCACGGATCTGTATTGCTCCGCCAATCGGGGAAACATGGCCCAATCTCAATCGTTTCTCAATCTTAGGGTTTTCTTCAGATTTGCGGCGGTAGCGGTTATGCCCTTTTGGCAGGGGCGATGGCGGGCTGGTTAGCCGTCGGCCAGAGTCCACCAGCCCGCGGCGGGTCCGATAAAGCGCACGGTGAGCCAAAACACCACGAGGGCCGCAATGCCCACCCAGGCCCCTTTGGTGGTGATGGTCACAAACCTGTCGGCTTGGTTTTTGGTGAGCGGAAGCCACTCCACCAGCCGCGGGGAGGTGTCAACGACGGCACGTTTGTTGGTTTTGGGCGGTAGTCCCTGCAGGTTGCGGCGCTTGGCTTCCCCCATCGCTTGGCGGTTGGTGGTAGGGCGCCCGCAGGCTAGTGAGGCAGCAGACGACCAAGGACCACCCAGGGCTCAAGGGCGCTCAAAACGTTTTGGCCCCAGCTGCGTCCCCGCAGGCGGCCATCGAGGATGGCCAGGCGCCCTCCGCTACGCCGTAGGCCCGCCACCCCCAGTTGCAGCTGGTTGAGCCCATCGGGGAGCAGGCGCTCACGGAACCAATCCCGGCCCTGTTGCCGCAGTTGGTTGACCTGGGCGGCGGTGAGCGGATCCTCGAGGCTGGCCAGGGGCAAGAGCCCCACGATCACCTGGGCAGGCAGGGGAAGCCGTTGTTGGTGCGCAAGCCACCAGCGCCAGCTGGCGCTGATCACCCCATTGCTCTCGGGGGCGGTGCTCTGGTGCACCACCCGGCTGCCGAATTCCGCTGCCAGGCCGCTGGTGAGGTCGAGGCGGAGGGCGTCGTCATCCAGCAGGATCACGCTTAAGCCGGCTTGGCCCAGGACCAGGCGGCGCCCCTGTTCCAGCAGGTGCTCGCCGAAGTGGGGACTGTTGGGAAGGGGTTGGCGCAGGGGCGCATACAGCGGCAATGGGT
>JBEDHM010000090.1:0-9053 GCA_041174105.1 Cyanobacteriota bacterium
GGCAAGCCCCTCACCGACGGTCGAAGCAAACGCCTGATCGCCTACCACGAAGTGGGCCATGCCCTGGTGGGCACCCTGGTGAAGGCCCACGACCCCGTGCAAAAGGTCACCCTGATCCCCCGCGGCCAGGCCCAGGGCCTTACCTGGTTCTCCCCCGATGAGGAGCAGATGCTGGTGAGTCGGGCCCAGCTGCGTGCCCGGATCATGGGAGCCCTGGGGGGCCGTGCCGCCGAAGATGTGGTGTTCGGCTACGCCGAGGTCACTACCGGTGCCGGGGGCGACATCCAGCAGGTGGCCTCCATTGCCCGCCAGATGGTGACCCGCTTTGGCATGAGCGATCTGGGCCAGGTGTCCTTTGAAGCCGGCAACCAGGAGGTGTTTCTCGGCCGTGATCTGATGACCCGTAACGACGGCTCCGATCGCCTTGCCAGCAAGATCGACGATGCGGTGCGCCAGATCGTGCAGAGCTGTTACGCCGAGACCGTGAAGCTGGTGGCAGAACACCGGGCCTGCATGGATCGGGTGGTGGAGCTGTTGATCGAGAAGGAGAGTCTTGATGGCGATGAATTCCGCGCGATCGTGGCTGAATTCGCCACGATTCCTGAGAAAGAGAGGTTTTCGCCGCTCCTCGGTGATGCCGAGGTGGGAGCTCCTGCCCCAGCCCAGCCGGCCACTGCCTGAGCCTTAAAGGCCCAGAGCTTCTGAAAAGCTTGAAACCTGGGCGAGTTAATCGCCCAGGTTTGTTGTTGGGCGCTGGTTGCGACGCTGACGGCACCGCTCAGAGCAATAGATCACCTCGTCCCACACTGCTGCCCAGGCTTTGCGCCAAGAGAAGGGCCTGCCACAAACGGGGCAGACCTTGCTGGGTCTCTGGCTCGGGGGCCGTCCCTGGCCGCCGACTTGGCCGCCGACTTGGCCGCCCTGGCGTTGACCAGACTTACGTTGACCAAGCTGACGTTGACCAGACTGCCCTCGCCCGCGCCCCAAATCAGACGGCGCGCACGGAGCGTTTTTCGATCACTTTGTCGATCAGGCCGTAATTCACCGCATCAACGGGCGACATAAAGAAGTCGCGGTCGGTGTCTTCTTCAATCCGAGGCAAGGGTTGGCCGGTGCGGTCAGCCAGCTCCTGGTTGAGTTTCTGTTTGAGATAGAGAATCTCATCGGCCTGGATGCGGATGTCACTGGCCTGGCCGCGGGCCCCTCCCAGGGGCTGGTGGATCATGATCCGGGAGTGGGTGAGGCTGCTGCGCTTGCCTTTGGCCCCGGCGCAGAGCAGGAACGCCCCCATCGAGGCGGCCAGGCCCACACACACGGTTTGCACATCCGGTTTGATGTGCTGCATGGTGTCAAAAATCCCCAGGCCGTCGTACACCGACCCGCCGGGGGAATTGATGTACATGAAGATGTCCTTGTCGGGATCCTCGGCTTCCAGGAAGAGGAGTTGGGCCACCACCCGGTTGGCCGATTCAGCCGTGACCGGCTCGCCCAGAAAAATGATCCGTTCGCGCAGCAGCCGCGAATAGATGTCAAACGCCCGTTCTCCCCGACCCGACTCTTCAATCACGATCGGGATCATGGGGCAGGCCTGGAAACTGGGCCGATCTTACTGAGGATGGCCCGCTAGGGTCGCTCCATTCGTGGATGATTCAGCGTGGGCGTGGCTCTCACCGTTGCCGATAGCAAGCGCGCCTTCCACCAGGCCTTTCCCTATGTGATCGCGCCCCTCTACCGGCGCATGGTCGATGAACTGCTGGTGGAACTCCATCTCCTGAGTCGCCAGGGGGGCTTCCAAAGCGATCCGGTGTTTGCCTGCGGCCTGATCCAGGTGTTTGACGGCTTTGCCAAGGGCTACAGACCTGAGCATCACCTGGAGTCGCTGTTTGGGGCCATCTGCTCGGCCTCTGGTTTCGATGCCACGGCCCTGAGGCAGCAACGGGATGGGGCCATCGCCGCCATGGGCCGCCACAGCGTCGATGAGGTCAAGCAATGGGTGGACCAGCAGGGCCAGGGGGCACCCCAACCGGTGGCCGCCGCCCTGGCCAGCATCCAGCGGCCCGATTTCCACTACTCACGCCTGATGGCGGTGGGCCTGTTGAGCTTGCTCGAGCAGGCCCAAGGGGCCGATGGGATGGATCCGGCCACCCTGCGCAGCTATGCCCACGACCTCGGCGCCGCCATGGGCCTGTTGCGAGATCGCCTCGACAAGGACATCAACCTCTACGCCACCAACCTGGAAAAAATGGCCCAGGCCGTTGAGTTGATGGAGGAAACGGTGGCCGCTGACCGGCGCAAGCGCGAACGCAGCCAGCAGGAACGTTCCGAACTCAAGGAGAGCGATCCCAGCGGAGAACTCCCGACAGCTGGCTGAGCGGTTGCCGGGGTTGGCCCGAGGCCGTTAGGGCCAGCTGGCTGGAACGCTGAACCAGCTGGGGAAACTCCGGAGGCAGGAGCCCCAGGGCAGCCAGATCCGTCGGTCGCAGGCGCAGTTCCATGGGCGCGGTGGTGGCAGGGGGAGTGCCCACCTGGTTGGCGACCACGGGATTGGGCTCGGGCCCCAGGTAAAGCAGCAATTGGGGTTCCCCGCCGGGCTGCGGCTGCCAACGCCAGCCACCCACCACCTGGCCATCATCGCGGCTCCAGCGAGCCGAGGGGAAATTGGCCGCCCGGCTGGCCGAAGCGGGGCTTTGCAGCGCAGGGGCTCCGTCAGTAAGGCCCTGATCGAGGAGGGGCTGGCGCCAGCCCATCAACACCTGGGACCATTGACGCCGCTGGGTTCCCACGGCCAGCCGCAGGGTGAGAGCGGCCTGGAAGGGCCCCTTAGGCACGGAGCGAAGGCTGAGCACAAAGGGCGTCTGGCGCAGGAGGGCCAGCTGGTTCTCGCCCAGGCCATAGCGCTGGGCCAGGGGATCGCGCACCAATTGCCGTGCCAGCAGACCAGACAACACGGCATCGAGGGCCGGGCCCCGCAACTCCAGCAGCTGGGAGGGGGCCAGGGGAGCAGGCGAGCCTTGATCAGCACCCCGTTGGGGCGGGGCCAGATAACCGGGCGTGGCCGTGGTCTCCCCGGTGAGGGCCAGCTGATCGCCGTCGATCGCCAAACTCAGGCATCCCTGTTGAAAATGCTGGAGCAGCGGAGCCAGGGGCCCGGTGATCGCCCCAAGGCCAGCGGGATTCCAATAAACCGCCTGTTCCTGCTGGAGACGATGCAGGCAGCGTTGATCAAGGCCGCGGCTTTGGCGCTGCTTGAGGCGAAGCTCCTCTTGCAACAGGCGCTGCGAGAGGGGGTCGGGGGCGAGGACCAGCAGGTCGTCGACCTGGAAACTATGGGCAGGCCAATGGGTGCGAGCGGTCTGGGGCAAGGACGCCAGAGGGATGGCCAAATAGGCACCCCCGTCGCCATGCTCCGCCCAGAATTGCCACCACAGCCGCTGGCGGCTCCAGGCTTGCAGGGCCAAGGCGGGTCCCAAGCGTTGCTGCCAGATGGCTGGCACCGGTAAACGGGGGGACGCCGGAAACGATTGCAGCAGCGAGACTTCGCTGAGAAGCCGCTCCAGTCCCTGGGCCCGGCCGCGGGGGAAGAGCAGCAGCAGGGCCCCGGGCAGCACCAGCAACAGAGCCACCGCAGCTGCCGTGGCCTTGAGTTGGAGCGGGGCCCGCAGGCGCATCAGGCGAGGGAGCTAGGGGTTTCCAGGCTTGGCGAGCGGGCGCTTGGGGGTTGAACGTTTGACCGCCCCGCTGGAAGCAGCGCCCTTGCCCGCCGAGGACCTACGGCCCGACGGGGTTTCCTGGGCTTTACGGCGACGGCGATCCCGCCACTCGATGGTGGAGAGGTAAATCACCCCGCCACTGACAAACACCAGCAGCAACACAGCAACAGCTGAGAGCAGCTGGGCGCTGGAGATCGACAGTTCAGTCAAAAGAAAGGTGCGCGTATGTCAGCACGGGCTTTGGCCACAACGGGCCTTTGCCAAAACGGGCTTTTGCCATGACGGCCAGCAACCATGACGGGCAGCTGATGCCATCGGCCCGGGAGCTGGAAAGCGGCCTAGAAGCTGATGCTGTTATCGCCGTGACGGCCCCAGACCACCATGGCGATCGAGAAGGTGAACAGGGCTGCCAGCGCTGCCCAACCTGCGGTGATCAACATGGGGCCGAAAAGAAGCTCGCGCCACTGTACCTAGGGTGGTAGCCCCTGTGTTGGCCCCCGGCGATGCGCTCCTTCAGCGCCAGTGCTTCCCCCAGCGCCGTTCGGGAACGGCAACAGGTGCGGCAGAGCTACCCCCACTTCAAAGTGGTGGTGCTCAATGACGACGTGAACACCTTCCAGCACGTGGTGGATTGCTTGGTGCGCTACATCCCGGCGATGCAACCCGACCAGGCCTGGGAGCTGGCCCATCGCATTGACCGTGAGGGCGTCGCCGTGGTGTGGTGCGGCCCCCAGGAGCAGGCGGAGCTCTACCACCAGCAACTGGGCGCCGAAGGCCTGACCATGGCGCCCTTGGAGCCCGCCTAGGAGAAAGCCCATGGGACGGGTGGTCATCACCCACAGCACCTATCTGGAGGGGTTGATCCCTCTTTTGCGGCGCCTGGCGGCCGAGCCCGGCATCGACACGGTGACCCCCGCGGTCATCAGCCGGGTCAAGGGGCGCAGCCCTGGATTACGCCTGCGGGTATCGACGCCCATTTGCGGCGGGCACAAGCTGGTGGCCCGGCGCGGCAGCAGCGCCCAGGAGGTGTTTGTGGTGACCAGCTGGAGCAAGGAGCAACTGCAACAGCAGCTGGATCAGTGGCTAGGGCCAGAGGGCTGAAAGGCCCGCTCCATCACCGCTGGCGTGAGAAACACGGCATAGGCCCCGCCATCGCGAAACCAGGCTGATTCCTGCAGGCTGAGTGCATCCGGGCTGAGGTCCCAGCGGGATTGGAGGTAAGCGCGGTAGTCGTCTGGGTTGGTTTGGGGGGCCTGCCAGTGGACGACCGCAAAGGACTGGGCGCGGATCCGCAGCACCCCTTCCGCCGACTCCTGCACGTCCTCGCTCAGCAAAAAGGTGCGGAACCGACCCAAGGGTTGCCCCACTGCAGCGCCGCTGGTTTCCAGGGGGTATTTGCGCAGGTACAGCTGGCGAGCCTTGGCAAACAGCGGACTCGGCGCCACCGAAAGCAGGGAGACGAAGGCCTGCTGAAACGTTGCCATGGAAGCGGGGGCCCGACCATCGGGCATGGCGTGCTATCCACAATGGCCCCTAACCAAACCTGCTGCGATGTCGCTTCCCCCCGACCAAAAGCGCCCCCTGCTGAGCGAAGCGCTGCACTGGCGCTACGCCACCAAGATCTTTGATCCGTCGCGTCGGATTGATGCAGGCACCTGGTCGGCCCTGGAAGAGAGCTTGGTGCTGAGCCCCTCCAGCTATGGGCTGCAGCCCTGGAAATTCCTTGTGATCACCAACAAAGCCCTGTTGGCCGAACTCAGGCCCCACTCCTGGAACCAGAGCCAGATCACCGATTGCTCGCACCTGGTGGTGTTCCTGGCGGAGCGCACGATTGGCGCCCCCGAAGCGGACCGGTTGATCGATGCCATGGCCACCACCCGCGGCGTGGAAAGGGAATCGCTGGCCTTTTACCGCGGCATGATCGAGAAAGACCTGATCAACGGCCCCCGCAGCCAGCACATCGGCCAATGGGCCAGCAATCAGGTGTACATCGCCCTGGGCGGCTTCATGACGGCGGCAGCACTGTTGGACGTTGATACCTGCCCCATTGAGGGCTTCTCCCCGGCCGACTACGACCGGATCCTCGAACTCGATGGCACGCCCTACCGCAGCTGCGTTGTCTGCGCAGTGGGCTACCGCGATGCCAGCGATAAATACGCCACCCTCGCCAAGGTGCGTTACCCAGCGAGCGAATTGATCGACCATCGCTGATCGATCGTTGGCCCCGCCCAGGGGGCTCCAACCAAAAGGGTGAACCGCTGTGCCGTTTTGCCCCAGTGTTCGACCTGGCAGAACCAGAAGGGGGGTCAAAGGCGGGGCGCCATTTCCGGCTACAAGGCCGGCTTACGTTGCCGTCGCTGCAGACCCCCCATGTCGAAAGAGAGTCAGATCAGAAAACTGTAAAAGGCAGTCACCAACACAGCAGTCCGGCCCAACCATAGGCGGATCAGGCCGGCAGGGGCCAGATGCGGCGAACCTGCTCCAATCGCTCCATCGCCTGCTGCTGACGCTCCTCGGGGGAATCGCCCTCGAGCAGCAGCGTGATGTGGCCCAACTTGCGTCCCGGGCTTGATCCCTGTTTGCCATACCAGTGCAGGGAGGCCCCAGGCAGGGCGGCCAGCTCAGCGCGCTGGCTGGGGTAGTCGGATGACGATGACTCAAAACCGAGCAGGTTGACCATCAGGGCCCCCGGCACCTTCAGACCCACAGGCCCCATCGGCAGCCCGGCCGCGATGCGCACCTGTTGCTCGAACTGGCTGGTGTGGGAGGCCTCAATCGTGACGTGACCGGAATTGTGGGTTCGCGGGGCGATCTCATTCACCTGGAGGCCAGCCGCTCCATAAAACAGTTCAATCGAGAGCACACCCTCGTACTGCAGGGCCGTGAGCAGGGAGGCGGCAATGTTGCGCGCAAACGCCTGCACCCCATGGGGTACGGCAGCCGGGGCGAGCACCCAGTCGCAGACCTGATGGTGCTGGTGGGTTTGCACCAGGGGATAGCAGTGCACCTGGCCCTGGGAATCGCGGCAAGCCAATTGGGAGAGCTCCAGCTCAAACTCCACGAAGGCTTCCAGAATCCAATCGACGGGCTCCACCCTTGCCACCAGGGCGTCGAGATCGGCCTGATCACGCAGGACGGCGGTGCCCTTGCCGTCGTAACCACCCACGACGGCCTTGGCCATCAACGGGAAGGCCATCCCCGCCGGCAGCACCCCATCGGCAGGCAGCTCACACCAAGTGGGGGTTGGCAGATCGAGGTTTTGGAGCAACGCCCGCTGTTGGCGCTTGCAGACCAGGGGAGCCAGGGCCTCGAGGCTCGGCATGAACAGCACCCCCTCCATGGCGAGGGGGGCCAGGGCCTTCAGATCAACCCACTCGTTTTCAAAGGTGATCACCTCACAGCGCTCGGCCAACTCCCGGGTGGCTGGCACATGCCGCAGATCGGCCTGAACCACCGAAGACGCCACGGCAAAGGCCGGATCAGCGGGGCTGGGCGTTTGCACATGAAGGGCAATGCCGAGCTGGTGGGCCGCCTCCGCCAGCATCCAGGCCAATTGGCCCCCACCCACCACACCGATCGATTGCCGGGGAGTCACCACAACACGGGCGAATCAACCAATTTCGCATCCGCGCGATTGCAGCCCCTGGGGGCCAGGCCGGCGGAACAAACCATTGAGGTAGTGGCGCACCACAGCTGGATCCTTGCTGCCCTGCTGAAACAGAAAACCAGCCACAGCTGACTGCATCAGGCGGTATTGATCCCACTCGGGATGGTTCTCAATGAACGCCACCATCGCCTCGTACAGATCCTCGGGAAATTGGTTTTCCACACTCACATGAACCGCCATCGCATCCGGTAAACCCGCCATTCAGCCCATTGCCCTCAGCACCCCGCCATCAGGCCACAGAAAGGCCTCCGCCGTCAAAGAGGCCCATCCAGGCAAGACCAAGGACGTCTCAGGCCAAGACCCACTGCCCCGCAGCTTTTTTGGCCGCCCAAAGTGGCTGGGCGGAGCAGCGCGAAAGGGCAGGCCAGCACTGTCAAGCGGAAAACCCTTTTCCCGCCCATGGGATCACCTGGCCTGAAGCAACTGAACTTTCACCCCGATGGTCTGTGGGAAACCTGGGGAAAACAACCTGCAGCCGTCGATCAATCTCGGTGGTGAGCGCTGCTGATCCATGCCCCTAAGACAGCAAGCAATGGCGATCAATCCCCTTTTCGCGGCAAAAGCGTGTCAAAACCAGCTTGACGAAACGGCTCCCAGGAGCCGCCATGCAGCGGAAATGGGCACCCCCACACCAGCCAGCTGACAAACGCTGCATCGCGATGCAAGGTGAAGCCATGGATGATTTCTACGCCGCTCGCAAGGCCGAACTCCAAGGGGAGCTGGCCGATCTCTACCGGGCTGCCCAACAGGCCGGGGCCAGGGGTCCCAGGGATTTGGGTCCCTGGCTCGAACCCCTCACCAAGCTCCTGCGCCAGCTCCAGGCGATCGAGGGCAAACCCAGCCCCCACGAACGGATCGAACCCGACCGTTAGGTCAGCCCCCGATCCCCTGCAAACGCGAAGCGGATCAGGCTGAGCAGCAACACAATCAGGAACAGGGCCAGGCCCAGGGTGCAGGCGTAGCTGATCTCCAGTTCTGAAAAGGCCTGGTCGTACACGTAGTAGACCAGCGTGCGGGTTGCGTCGGCCGGGCCGCCCTGGGTCATCAGGTAAACCTCCTCGAACACCTTGGTGGCCGCAATCGCTGAAATCACCGCCACCAAGGTGATGTAGGGCCGAAGCAGGGGCAGGGTGATGTCGAGATGCTTGCGCCAGCCCTCGCTGCCATCGAGGGAGGCGGCTTCATAGAGGTCGGGGGAAATGCCCTGGAGCCCCGCCAGAAAAATCACCATGTAATAGCCCAACCCTTTCCACAGGGTGACGACCATCACCGAAGGCAGGGCCAAGCCAGGGGAGGTGAGAAAACCAATCGCACTGAAGTGGTTGCCAAACCATGCCCCCAGCCAGCCATTGATCAATCCGTTCTCGGCGTAGATCCAGCGAAAGGCGATCGCCGCCACCACGATTGAGACCAACACGGGGGTGTAGAAGGCGGCGCGGAACCAATGGATCCCCGGGAGCTTGCGGTTGACCAGCACGGCCAACACCAAAGCGCCGATCACAACCGGTGGCACCACGCCCACCAGATACAACAAGGTGGTGCCCACCACCTTGAAAAACATTGGATCGGCTAACAGCCGACGCCCATTGGCCAGGCCCACAAACCGGAGTGGTTCGCCCACATCCAGCCCCGCCTGGGTGAAACTCATCACCAGGGCCATGGCCGCGGGGATCAGC
>JBEDHM010000091.1:0-6528 GCA_041174105.1 Cyanobacteriota bacterium
ACTCAGACCCGGCACTCAGATCGGCCGATAACCAAACCAATCGGGCACCTGGCTCTGGCTATGCCCCTCGGGGTGGGGGGCCAGCTGCACGTACCAGCGCTCGCCCCCCAGCAATTCCAACTGCTCGATCGCCAGGCAATCGTCCACAGCAGCCAGATCATCCTTGTGTTGCTGAAGGGCTCCCACCAACCACTGACGCTTGGCGGCCGCCTTGGCCGCAGGGGCTGAACGGGCTACCACCAGACCGAAGTGGTGCTGTTCCGCCAGGGAATCGGGGCGATAGGCGCCCAGGTTCACGAACCACAGCCGCTCGGGCCGGGGCGCGGCGGGGTCGCGGCTGAGGCTCACCGCGTAGCCATCCACCGCCCGCACCGCCATGTAGGCATCCAGATGGAGGCCCTCACGCCTCCCGAACCACTGCCGCCGCAGCTCCGGCAGGGTGGCCTCGATGCTGGGGCCCGCCACGAAGCGCACATCGTGCAGCTCAATCAGGCTGGTGGCGCTGCGCCCCCCCAGCACCACCAGAAACAGGGTTGGCGAGTCGCCACTGGATGACGTCATCACCCAACCCTGCCACTGGAGCCGGTTAAAACCCAGACTGGCACCACGCTCCGCACCTCCTCAGCACCCCAACCTTGGAATTCTTTGATCGCCAATGGGCCACCTACCGGGCGGTGGTGGACGCCGATCTGATGGAGCACCGGGCGCTCACGGCCGCCACGGCCGAAGCCCTGCGCAACCACTGCGCGCAGCGCCCCAGCCATCAGGCTGCTCCCCACATGGTGGATCTGGGCTGCGGTGATCTGGGCCTGCTAGCCCCGGTGCTGCAACAGCTGCCCTTGGGCTCCTACACCGGCCTCGATCTCACCGCGGCGGTGCTGCCCCTGGCCCAAAAGGCCCTAGGCGCCGTGCCCTACCCGGTCGAATTTCAGCAGGGAGATCTCCTCCACTGGGCCAACCAGGCCCATGAACCCAGCAGCATCGACATCCTCCATTCCTCCTTCGCCATCCATCACCTCGATGGGCTGCAGAAGACAACATTGCTGGGCCTGCTCCGGCCAACGATGGCCGAGGGCAGCATCTTTTTGTGGGCCGATGTGTTTCGGGAGCCCGGCGAGAGCCGTGACAGCTACGTGGCTCGCTATGCCGCCCGCATCCGCAGCCAGTGGACCCTCGATGCCGCCGCCAACGAGCAGGTGATCAGCCATCTGAGCAGCTTCGACAACCCCGAGGATCGCTTCGAGATTGCCGCAGCAGCAGAGGCCCATGGCTGGAGCTGGCAGTGGCTGTGGCAGGGGCAACACCAGGCCGAAGCCCTGGCCCTGCTGCGGCCGATCTAGCTGTGCTCGCGCAGGAAGGCGATGGTGCCGGCCAGTTCCTCAGCAAAGCGTTCGATCTCCTCGGCCGTGGTGGTGAAGCTCAAGCTGGCCCGGGCTGAGCCGGGGATGCCATAGAGGCGATGCAGCGGCTGGGTGCAGTGGTGGCCGCTGCGAATGCAGATTCCTGCTGAATCCAACAGGGCCGCGATGTCGTTGGCGTGGAGGCCATCCACCGTGAAGGCGGCGAGGGCGCCGCGGTGCGGCTGCTGCTCGGGGGTGGGACCCAAAACCCGTACACCATCAATCGCCTGCAGACGCTCAAACAAAAGAGCTGTGAGCTGCTGCTCGTAGGCGTGAATGCGCTCAAGGCCCAGGTTCTGGAGGTAATCGAGGGCCGCCCCCATGCCAATCGCCTCGCCAATGGCGGGGGTGCCGGCTTCGAATTTGTGGGGCAACTCGGCCCAGCTGCTGTGGTCGAGGTACACGTCCTGGATCATTTCGCCCCCCCCGAGGAACGGTGGCATCGCCTCCAGGAGTGCTTCGCGGGCCCAGAGGAACCCCATGCCAGTGGGGCCACAGAGCTTGTGGGAGGAACCCACCAAAAAATCACAACCCAGCTGGCCCACATCCACGCTCAAATGGGCCAGGCTCTGGCAGGCATCCACCAACAGCAGGGCTCCGGCGGCATGGGCCAGGGGGGCAATCTCGGCAATGGGATTGACGCAGCCCAGGGTGTTGCTGACCTGCACCAGGCTCACCAACTTGGTGCGGCCATTGATCAGGCGGCGCAGCTCGTCGAGATCCAGCTCACCGGTGGGTGTCAGCCCGACGTGGCGCAGCACACAGCCGGTGCGCTGTGCCAGGAGCTGCCAGGGCACCAGGTTGCTGTGGTGCTCCATCACCGTGAGCAGCACCTCATCGCCTGGCTTGAGGTTGGCGTCGCCCCAACTGCGGGCCACCAGATTGATCGCCTCGCTGGCATTGCGGGTAAACACAATCTCGCGGGCACTGGCGGCCCCCACAAAGGCGGCGGTCTTCGCCCTAGCGCCCTCGAAAGCCTCGGTGGCGCGGGCACTGAGCTGGTGCGCTCCCCGGTGCACGTTGGCGTTGTCGTGGTCGTAGTAGTGCTGCAGAGCCTCCAGCACCTGACGGGGTTTCTGGCTCGTGGCGGCGTGGTCGAGGTAGATGAGGGGTTGCCCCAGGCAAGCCGTCTGGCTCAGCAGCGGGAAATCCGGGCGCGTCTGGGCCGCCAGGTTGATCACCCCAGGCGCTGACGCTGCGGGAGACGCCGATCCCGTGGTGGCCGCTGGCGAAGAAACGGGTGCCATCGCCATCAGCCTGGAGCTCCCGAAGCGAGGATGTGTTCGAGGGGATGCCAGGCCCGAGCCTGGGCCGGGAGGTCGCGCAGCACCTCCTCGCAATAGCCCCGCAACAGCAAGCGAGCGGCCTGGTCAGCCCCGATACCCCGGCTCTGCAGATAGAAGAGTTCGTTTTGCTGCAGCCGACTCACGGTGGCGCCATGGGCGCATTTCACATCATCCGCCACGATTTCCAGCTCGGGCTTGGTATCCACCCGGGCTCGGTCGGAAAGCAAGAGGTTGCGGCTGAGCTGGGAAGCCTGGGTGCCCTGGGCCACCTGGGGCACGGTGACCGCACCATTGAACACACTGCGGCCAGCCCCATGGGCCACCACCTTGTGCAGCTGATCGAGGCTGCCATCGGGCCCACCAAACACCACCGAGCTGTGGGTATCCGCCATCTGCCGACCATCCACCACCTGCAGACCCCGCAGTTGGGTGGTGGCCGCCCCATCGCGCTGCAGCACCCGGGGCTCAAGCCGCAGTAGCCCCCAACCGGCGGTGGCCGTGGTGCCCTGCAGGGTGCTGGAGGCAGCCTGATCCACAGCCAGATGGGCCAACAGACTGGCCGCGGAATCGCCCAGGGCTAACAGGCCCAAATTCAGGTGGGATCCCTCAGCCAAGATCACTTCGGTGAGGAGGCTGGTGGCATTGGCCCCCTCGGAGCGCACCACCTGCAGAAGATCCAGACTGGCGCCAGGTTCGAGCACCAGCAGCACCCTGGCGGCCCGCAGTCCGGGTGTGCTGCCCATCTCCCAGGCCAGCTGCAACGGCTCCACGGCCCCCCGCACCCGCAGGCCCAAGACCGGAGGGTTGGCCCCTTGGTTCAGGCGCACGGGCCAGGCATCGGCGCAACCGGTGGCAGCCAGGGTGGTGCCTGCCAAGGCCTGAATCTCGGCCGCATCCAAGCGGCTCACCCCAGGGGGAAGCTGCTGGTTCGCCAGAGGGTCCAGCGAAGGGAGCAGCCCTCCCTCCAAGGCCCGCAGCAGGGCCAAATCGGTGAACCGCCAGGCTTCCTCACGCCGCGAGGGCATGGGTGAGCCTGCTAATGGCACCAACCACGACGGCTGGGATTCGGCAGAAACCAAGGGTTCAGGCGTCAGCAGGGGCATCAGCGCACCTCCGCCGGGGCAGCGTCAAGCCGGGCCAGCTCCTGGTCAACCCAGTCGTAGCCGTCCCGCTCGAGCTCCAGGGCCAGCTCCTTACCGCCGGTGCGCAGGATCCGGCCCGCCGCCATCACGTGCACGTAATCCGGGGTGATCAGATCCAGCAGCCGCTGGTAATGGGTCACCAGCAAGGTGGCGTTCTCCTCCGTGGCTAGCTGGTTCACCCCAGCGGCCACGATCCGCAGCGCATCAATATCCAGGCCTGAATCCGTTTCATCGAGGATCGCCACCAGCGGCTCCAGCAGAGCCATCTGAAGAATCTCATTGCGTTTTTTCTCGCCCCCGGAGAAGCCCTCGTTCACGCCGCGCTCCAGGAAGGCCGGGTCCATTTGCACCACCCCAAGGCGCTCGCGCACCAGATCTTCAAAGGCAAAGGTGTCGAGCTCTTCGCTTCCTTGCTCAGCGCGACGGGCATTGGTGGCCACCCGCAAAAATTCCAAGTTGCTCACCCCAGGGATTTCCACCGGGTACTGGAAACCCAAAAACAGACCAATGCGGGCCCGTTGCTCCGGCTCGAGATCCAACAGGTTGGCGCCGCGGTAGTGCACAGAGCCAGCAGTCACCGTGTAGGCCGGGTGACCCGCCAACACCTTGGAGAGGGTGCTTTTGCCACTGCCATTACGACCCATCACGGCATGGATTTCGCCGGCGCGGATGGTGAGGTTCACCCCTTTGAGGATCGGCTGATCCTCCACACGGGCACAGAGATCTCGGATCTCAAGCAGAACCGGGGCGTCGGGGCGAATCACAGGGAGAGGGGAAAAGAAAAGACGAACGGGTTAAGGCAACGGGCGAGCTATCCCACCGAGCCCTCGAGCTTGAGGGCCAGCAACTTATCGGCCTCGGCGGCGAATTCCATCGGCAGCTGGTTGAACACATCGCGGCAGAAGCCACTCACCATCATCGAAACCGCCTCTTCGAAGCCGATGCCGCGGCTCTGGAGATAAAAGAGTTGGTCGGCTGAAATGCGGCAGGTACTGGCCTCGTGTTCCACGGCCGCATCGGGCTGCTGGGAGCGGATGTAGGGATAGGTGTTGGCTGCAGCCTGATCCCCAATCAGCATGGAATCGCACTGGCTGTAGTTCTTGGCACCGACGGCTTTAGGCCCGATCTGCACCAGGCCGCGATAACTATTGGACGAGTGCCCAGCGCTGATGCCCTTGCTCACAATGGTGGAGCGGGTTCGGGGGCCCACATGCAGCATTTTCGTGCCCGTATCGGCCTGTTGACGGTTGTTGGTGAGGGCAACGGAATAAAACTCACCTACAGAATCTGCGCCCTGAAGCACACAACTGGGGTACTTCCAGGTGATGGCCGAACCCGTTTCCACCTGGGTCCAGCTGATCTTGCTGCGGGCCCCTCGGCACTGGCCGCGCTTGGTCACGAAGTTGTAAATCCCGCCCACACCGTTCTCATCACCGGCGTACCAATTCTGCACCGTGGAATATTTAATCGAGGCATCATCTAGAGCCACCAACTCCACCACCGCAGCGTGCAGCTGATTGGTGTCAAACATGGGGGCGGTGCAGCCCTCGAGATAACTCACCGAGGCGCCTTCTTCCGCCACGATCAAGGTGCGCTCAAACTGACCGGTATCGCCTGAGTTGATGCGAAAGTAGGTGGAGAGCTCCATCGGGCAATCCACACCCTTGGGAATGAAGACGAAGGATCCGTCGCTGAAAACAGCGGAGTTGAGAGCGGCAAAGTAGTTGTCGTTGCTGGGGACAACCGTTCCGATGTAGCGCTCAATCAGTTCGGGATAATCCTTAACAGCCTCACTGATCGAGCAAAAAATCACGCCATGCTCGGCGAGCTTTTCCCGATAGGTGGTGGCGATGGAAACACTATCGAACACAGCATCAACCGCCACATTCGAGAGGCGCTTCTGCTCACTCAGGGGAATCCCTAACTTATCAAAGGTTTCCAGCAACTTAGGGTCCACCTCATCGAGGCTGGCCTTCTTGGCCTGCTGCTTCGGAGCGGCGTAATAAATAATGTCTTGATAATCGATCTTGGCGTAGCCGAGGGATGCCCAATCCGGCTCCTCCATCTGCTGCCATTGCGCAAAAGCGCGCAGACGAAAGTCCAGCAAAAACTGCGGCTCTTGTTTTTTTGAAGAGATCAGGCGCACCACGTCTTCACTGATGCCCTTGGCGATCTTTTCGGTTTCGATCTCGGTAACGAAGCCGTATTTATAGGGCTGCGAAACCAGATCGCCAACGGTGGCCGCGGTGCTCATGGGATCAATCTCCCTAGCTGGCCGAGAGGGATTTCACCTCTTCGAGGCTGATGGTTTGCTGCTCACCACGGAACGGATTGTCTTCCGTGAGAAACAGCATGCAGTGGCACTCCTTGCGCTCCCGCATCGGCACACAGGGGCAATTCCAGAAGGCCTGGGCCACCTCAGCCTGCTTGTCCTCGTAGTGACGACAGGGACAGAGGGCACCACCCAGCTCGTCCTTGTGGCGGGCCAGACCCTCGAGCACCACGGCGGTCACGCCCGGATCACTGCAGAAGTAGGTGCCGGTGCGCTGGGCGTAGGTCTCGGCGAACTTGCGGATCACCTCCAGGCTTTCGGCACCTGGGGGGGCAGCGCTCGGGGCAGGCGGAGGAGAGTCGGACATGAACGAACGGGCGAGGTGCCCACACCGAAGGAGAATTACGAAACCCAGACGTTTCGTTACC
>JBEDHM010000092.1:0-2642 GCA_041174105.1 Cyanobacteriota bacterium
TCTGGCCTGGTTGGAGGAGGCCCGGGTGGAGGCCTTGGCGGCGGTGGGGCTGGCCTACAGCGACCTTTCGGCCCTGGGTTTGGAGCTGCCGGTGGTGCATCTGGCCTTGGATTACAAGCAGGCCCTGCTCCATGGCGATGCGGTGCAGCTCTGGAGTGCGGTGCTGCCGCGTCGGGGCGTGAGGCTGCCGTGGCGCAGTTGGTTTGTGGCGCCGGGGGGAACGGTGGCGGCCCAGGCCGAGGTGGAGCTGGTGCTGGTGGATCTCTCGGCTGGACCTGCCCAGCGCAAGTTGCTCCGGCGCCTGCCCAGCAACCTGGAAACCGCCATTGACGCCCTGGAGCGGGGACCGCAGTAGGCTTTCAGTACAAATGTACTGATTGCTGCAGTGGGGGAGTTGGTGTCGCTGTTCGCCGCGGCGGGCGGCTCTGCGGGAATGGGGCTTTTGGGGGCTGAGCACGGTGAGCCTGAGCACGACCCGTCTGAGCCGCCCTGGCCTGAGCAGCGCCGGCTTTGGTGGTTGCTCTGGAGTGGTTGCCCTGGCTTGGGTTGGTCGCGGCTGGGGCTGATCGAAGCGCACTTTGGCGGCTGGGAGGAGGCCTGGTGTGCGCCCGAGGACGCCTTTGCTGTCCTGGCCGGATTTGGCCCGCAGCTGTTGCAGCGGCTGGCCGCCTACCGCCAGCGCTGGGGTCCAGAGCCCCTGGTCAAGCTGCGCCAGCGCAACGCTGGCCGCCGGGTGCTGGTGCCTGGTGATGGGGTCTTCCCCAGGCGCATGCGCGCGTTGGAGAGGCCGCCCCTGGCCCTCTACTGGCAAGGGAGAGGCAGCCTTTGGCCCTGGTTGAGCGCTCGTCGCTCGATTGCCGTGGTGGGTACCCGCCGGCCCTCTCGCCATGGTGAATCGATGGCCCATGCCATCGGTGCGGCGTTGGCCCGTGCGGGCTGGCCGGTGGTGAGTGGCCTGGCCGAGGGCATCGATGCGGCGGCCCATCGCGGTTGTTTGGCGGAGGGTGGCCGGCCCGTGGCCGTGCTCGGTACCCCGCTTGAGCGGATCTACCCGCGGCATCACGCAGGCATCCAGCGTGAGGTGGCCGAGCAAGGGCTGTTGCTCAGCGAACAACCAGCGGGCAGTGCCGTGCAGGCTGGGCACTTTGCAGCTCGCAATCGGCTGCAAGTGGCCCTGGCGGCGGGTGTGGTGCTGGTGGAGTGTCCGCTGCGGAGCGGGGCCCTGCAGTCGGCGGCGTTGGCTTGGCGCGAGCAATTACCCCTGTGGGTGGTGCCAGCGGATGCGGGTAAGGCCTCAGCGGCTGGGAGCAACGCCTTCATGGCCCAGGGAGCCACCGTGCTGCTCGATCCGGCCGATCTGGTGCGCCAATTGGGCCCGGGGCCCCTGGCGCACCTTGGGTCTTGCCCCCCTGGAGTCGGCTGGGGCGCCCCGCCCAGTGCCGATCCGGAGCTGATGGCGGCGGTGGGGTCGGGCGCTTCCCTGGAGCAGCTGTGCCTGCGGCTGGGCGAGCCCGCGGCTGCTTTGGCCGCGCGGTTACTGCCGTTGGAATTGGCCGGGGCTTTGCAGGCTGAGCCTGGCCTCTATTGGCGCCCGCTCTAGCCTTTGTTGATGGCCCAGATCTGTGGCGTTCCAGTCACCGGTGATCCAGTCACCGGTGATTCAGTCAGCAGTCACCAAGTCAGTGGCGAGGAGCTGCTGGCTTGGCGCCGAGAGCAATTGGCCTTGGGCGGCAGCAGGGCTGATCTGGATTGGTTGTTGGATCTTGGTGGGGGGTTGCGTTGGCAGCTCCAGCAGCAGTTGCGCCTGGATCCCCAGCGGCGCCTCACGCTCGATCGGCCGTTGGCGGCTTTGGCGATCCTGTGGCGGCGCCATCGCACCACGGCCGAGCCCTTGCAATACCTGCTGGGGGTGTGCCCCTGGCGCGACCTTGAGCTGGATGTGGCCCCCGGGGTGTTGATCCCCCGTCAGGAAACCGAGCTCCTGGTGGATTTGGCCTTGGCGTTGGTGGGGCCAGAAGCTCCCAACTGCTGGGCCGACCTGGGTACGGGTTCGGGCTGCCTGGCGTTGGCGCTGGCCCGGGCCTGGCCAGAAAGTGAGGGCTTGGCGGTGGATCAGAGCCCTGAGGCCTTGGCCATCGCCAGGCGCAATTTGGAACCCCACGCTCCGGTGCGGTTGCTGGAGGGGAGTTGGTGGCAGCCGCTGCAGCCCTGGTGGGGTCAGCTTGGGCTTGTGGTGGCCAACCCCCCCTACATCCCCACGGCCGTGTGGCAGGAGCTTGAGCCCGGGGTGCGTCACCACGAACCTGCCCTGGCGCTCGATGGCGGCGTGGATGGCTTGGACGCCTTGCGCGCCATTGCGGCCGGAGCCGATCAAGCATTGGCTCCCGGTGGTTGGTTGCTGTTGGAACACCACCACGACCAGAGCGCGGCGGTGTTGGCGCTGCTCCAGGACGCAGGCCTGGAGCAGGTGCGGGCCCATAGGGATCTGGAGGGCATCTGGCGCTTTGCCAGTGCCCGTCGCCCGCCGGCTGGCGAGCCGATGCCATGAGCGCCAAACCCAGCCCCCTGCCAGGCCCCATCTCCTCAGAGCGGCTGCTTGGGCCTGACGCCATGGCCGCCTGGCTGGGCTCAGGCCATGGGGC
>JBEDHM010000093.1:0-5205 GCA_041174105.1 Cyanobacteriota bacterium
GACCAAGGTGGGAAACACCGCCACGATTTTGGGTGCCAGCGGGTGCAACTCCAGTTGCTGCAGGCATTGGGCCTTGGTTTGGATGTATTCGGTGCCGTAGGCCTGGGCTTCCGGCAGCAGACGCAAGTGCCGATCCAGGATGCTGGCGGTGGAGAAGTAGATGATCTGCTCGAGCCGCTGGGGGTCCAGCCGGCCCAGCAGCTCCTTCACGGCCACCACGTTCACCTGGTGTGCCCGCTCGGGATCTCCCCAGGCGGTGGCGGTGTGAATGATGCGCGTGGCACTGGCGATCGCGGCTGCGTGGGGGGCCAGCTCCCGGAGATCGCCCACCAGCAGCGTGATCCTCGGATCGCTGGCCGGTACCGCCTTGAGCTTGCTTGGATCCCGCAAGAGCAGCAAAAGCTCGGCATCACTGTGGCGATAGAGCTCCTCTGCGATGTACTGGCCCACGCAACCCGAGGCCCCGGTGATCAGGATTCGCGCTGGCTTGGCAGCTCTTGCGGCAGCCGGATGCTCCGGGCTCACACCCGCACTCAAGCCCCCACCCCAATGCGGTCCATCACGCTCTTGCCTGCCTCAAAGAAGGCTCGGCCGTTCTCTTCTGGCGTGCCGGGCAGGATGCCGTGGCCCAGGTTGAGGATGTGCTTCCTACCGCGGGCCTTGCGCACGGTGTCGTCGATGCGGGCCTGGATGGCTTCGGGGGTACCAAACAGCAGGCCTGGGTCCACGTTGCCCTGCACACCCACGTGCTCGGGCAGCCTGGCGAGGCCCTCGGCCATGTCCACGGTCCAATCGAGCGACACGATGTCGACGCCGGTGCGGGCCATGCGTTCGATCACACCCGCACTGCCTGAGATGTAAAGGATGAAGGGGGTGTCTGGGTGGGTTTGCTTGACCAGGTCCACCACTTTCTTTTGATACGGCGCCGCAAAGGTGTCGTAATCGATCGGGCTGAGCTGGCCGGCCCAGGAATCGAACATCTGCACCACCTGGGCACCGGAATCGATCTGGTAGCGCAGGTAGGTGGCGATCGATTCGGCGAAGTGATCGAGCAGCTTATGCAGGAGCTCAGGCTCCTGGAAGGCCATCGCCTTGATCACGGCGTAGTTCTTACTGCTTTTCCCCTCCACCACGTAGGCGGCCAGGGTCCAGGGAGCCCCAACGAAGCCAAGTACGGCTGCTTCGTTGCCCACCGATTGGCGCAGGCGGGTGAGCACCTCGCCCACAAACGGCATGGTTTCGGCGGGCTGGAGCGGACGCAGCGCTTCCACCTGGGCCATGCTGCGGATCGGGTCTTGGATCAGGGGACCCTGGCTTTCGACGATGTCGAAGTCGATGCCCATGCCGGGCAGCGGCGTGAGGATGTCGGAAAAGAGGATCACGCCATCGGGTTTGAAGGCGTGGAAGGGCTGCATCGAGATCTCATAGGAGAGATCGGGGTTTTCCGAGCGCTCCCGAAAGCCCGGGTGGCGATCGCGCAGGTCGCGGTAGACCTTCATGTAACGGCCGGCTTGGCGCATCATCCACACCGGGGGCCGCTCCACCTGCTCACCTCGGGCGGCGCGCAGCAGCAGGGGGGCGGTTTCGGACATGAACACTGAACCAGCGAGCCGCGAACCTACCCGAGCGGGGGGCTGATTGTGGCGCTCCAGGCGGCTGGTTCAGCCTGTTCGTCACAGACGCTCTGCGGGAGCTCGTGGCTGCGCTTTTCATCGCGCTTGAACACCAGCACCGACAGCGGGGGCAGGCAGAGGTCGAGGGAGTTGTCGTAGCTGTGAATGCCCCATTCGTCGGTGAATTTGCCGCCGAGATTGCCCAGATTGCTGCCGCCGTAGCGCTCGGCGTCGGTGTTGAACACCTCCTCGTAGAAGCCGGGCAGGGGCACCCCGATCCGGTAATGGGAATGGCTTTGGGGGGTGAAGTTGGCCACCACCACCAGCCAGCTGCCGGTGGAGCTCTCCCGGCGCATGAAGCTGATCACCGAGTGGCGGTTGTCGTTGCAATCAATCCACTGGAAGCCGTACTCGCTGAAGTCGTCGCCCCAGAGAGCTCGCTCCGACTTGTAGAAGCTGTTGAGATCATCCACCAGCCGCTGCAGGCCCTGGTGGGGGGCGTGTTGGAGCAGCTCCCACTGCAGATCACCCCACACATTCCACTCGGCCCGTTGGCCGAATTCCATCCCCATGAAGATCGTCTTCTTCCCGGGGTGGGTCCACATGTAGGCGAGCAGGGCCCGCACGTTGGCGAACTTCTGCCAGTCGTCGCCTGGCATCTTGTGCAGGAGGTTGCTCTTGCCGTGCACCACTTCATCGTGGCTCAGGGCCAGCATGAAGTTTTCGGTGAAGGCGTACCAGATCGAGAAGGTGACGTTGTTTTGGTGGAACTGCCGGAACCAGGGATCGAGCTCGAAGTAATCGAGCATGTCGTGCATCCAGCCCATGTTCCACTTGAGGTTGAAGCCCAAGCCGCCGATGTCGGTGGGTTGGGTCACCATCGGCCAGGTGGTGGATTCCTCGGCAATTGAGAGGGCTCCTGGGAAGTGCTGGAACAGCACGTGGTTCGCCTGCTGCAGGAACTTCACGGCTTCAATGTTTTCCCTGCCGCCATGCTCATTGGCAAGCCATTCGCCATCGGGGCGTAGGTAATCCCGGTAGAGCATCGAGGCCACCGCATCCACGCGGATGCCATCGATGTGGAATTCTTCAAACCAATACACCAGATTCGCCACCAGGAAGTTGCGAACTTCGTTGCGGCTGTAGTTGAAGATCAGCGTGCCCCATTCCTTGTGTTCACCAATGCGGGGATCGGCATGCTCGTAGAGGTGGGCGCCATCAAAGAAGGCCAGGCCATGGGCATCTTTGGGGAAATGGCCCGGCACCCAATCGAGAATCACGCCGATGCCCTCGGCATGGCAACGTTCCACGAACGCCCGGAATTCATCGGGGGAGCCATAGCGGCTGGTGGGGGCATACCAGCCCGTGACCTGGTAGCCCCAGGAGCCATCGAAGGGATGCTCTGAAATCGGCATCAACTCGATGTGGGTGAAGCCGCGCTCCTTCACATAGGGGATCAACCGATCGGCCAGCTCCGGATAGGTGAGCAGCCTGGCTCCAGGCTTGAGATCGGCCGCCGGTACCGGCGGGCGGGGCGTGCCATCCGCCTCGATAAAGGGTTGGTCGGCGCTGGCATGGATCCAGCTGCCCAGGTGCATTTCATACACCGAGACCGGTTGGTCGAGCGGATTGCGGCTGTCCCGTTCGGCGATCCAGGCCCCGTCGCCCCAGGTGTAATGGCCGATTGATTCCACGATCGAGCCGTTGTTGGGTCGCACCTCGTGGCGAAAGCCGTAGGGATCCGCTTTTTGGTAGCAATGGCCGTTTTTGGCCCGAATCTCATATTTGTAGATCTGGCCGGCTTTGAGCCCCGGGATGAACAACTCCCAGCAGCCCCCCAGCCGCGATTGCATCGGGTGATGGCGCCCGTCCCAGCTGTTGAAATTCCCCAGCACCGAGGCGCTGCGGGCATTGGGGGCCCACAGGCAGAACTGAACCCCCGCCACGCCGTTTTGTTCCACCAGATGGGCACCCATGCGCCGCCAGATGTGGTGGTGGTTGCCCTCGGCAAATAGCAGCTGATCCAGCTCTCCCATCCAGGGATCCCGGAAGGCCCAGGGATCGTGCTGGACGTGCTCGATACCACCCCGCAGCACCCGCACCTGGTAGCCAGGCGCGGGTTGGTGGGCGCATTCGGCCTCAAACACCCAGGGATGGTTGGGGGTGGCCATGGGGATGGACTGGCCGCCCTCCAGCAACTCCACCCGTTCGGCTTCGGGCATCCAGACCCGCACCACCCAGCCACCCCCTTCGAGGGGCTGGGGGCCCAGCAAGGCGAAAGGATGGTCGTGCTCGCAGTTGGCCAAGCGATGGCCGTCTTGCACCATCCAATCAAGGCTGAGCAAGGCCATGTAGCAACTGCATTTGCGCCGAGAGCTTAGGCGCCTTTTCGCGCTGGAACCGCCCTAGGGGCCTTGCGTGGGCAAAGCCGGATGCTCAGTTGACGGCCTGGGGCTTGTTGGGGTCGATCGGGAAGTCGACACCCACGATCTCGTTGCGGCTATCGAGGATCACAAACAGGTTGTCGGTGAGCCGGTTGAACTCCGTGACCACCAACACCAGCCGGGCAGTGGGGGTGCTCTTGGCTTCCACCGCCTTCTTTACCCGCACGAAATTGCCAGTGAGTTGCTGTAGCTCCTGCCACTTCTGCTGCAGGGCTGCCGGGCTGATCTCCTTTTGCAAGCCCAGGCTCAGGAAGCTGCGGGCGCTGATGTATTGGCCTCCCGCCAGGGTTGTCACAAACGAGGTGGCCACCTTGCTGGCGGCATCGTCGGTGCGATCGAAGTGGTAGCCAATGATCTTGCCGTTGCCATTGAGCACGATGAACACATCCCGGGAGCCCTTGGCGGTGGTGAGCGCGGCCTCCACGGTGATGTTCTTCACACCCTGGGTAACGCCCAGGATCTTCCAGCTGAGCAGCTTGGGCTGGGTCTTCATGGTGCGCTGCACCATCGTGGGGCTGGTGACAGCCTTGAGTTCGTCGGAGAATTGGTTGTAGCGGGCGTTGGCGTCGCCGGATTTCACCGCCTGCAGGATCAGGTTGGCCGCGGTGCGGGCTTGCTCGCTGCTCAGGGCTTGTCCGCTGGCAGCCGAGCTGCCCTGCGGGCTTGCCTGGGGGGGCGTTTGGGCCGATGCCGCCAGGGGCACGTTGGCCACACCCAACAGGCTGGAAGCCATCAGCGCAGTTGCCAGCAGGGGCTTGGAGAGGGGGCGCAGGTGGCTCCGCATGGAAGGGTTTGGAAGCTAGTGGGCCTCAGTTTGCCCCAGGTTGGCTGCTGCTGCAGGGAATGGGCTCCACTAGGGGCGCGATCGTGAGCTGGCTGCCTTCGAGCTCCAGGCGCAGGCTGATCACGCGGTGTCGGGGGCTGGGGCCCCCCATCGGCGGGGAACCATCCCCCGGATTGAGCGCAATCAGCGGCCACGCCGAAGCCGAGATCGACAGCCTGAGTTGGTCGCCCGGAGGGAGCTCCGCCATCAGCGGCTGCAGCGCCACCTGCCGTTGCACGCTCTCCAGGCAGCCGGTGCCGCAAAAGCGGGCCACGCCGGTGCAGAGCTGGCGAACGCTCTGGATCTGCCCCTCCCCATGGCTGCT
>JBEDHM010000094.1:0-2705 GCA_041174105.1 Cyanobacteriota bacterium
GCGCAAGGCCTCGCCCGCCTGCAGCATCAACTGGATGGTGCCCGGCAAGGGTTGATCGCTGTGGTGGGGCTTGAGCAACCAATGGCGCCCACAGGCCCCAGGCTCACCTCCAGCCAATCCAAAGGGAGGCACCCGGCGAGAACTCGACAACAGGACCGCCTGCATCGGCTCCAGGAAACGCAACTGGCGCACCACCCCATCACCACCTGGCCACTGGCCCACACCGCCCGATCCCGGCCTGAGGGCGAAGGTTTCCAGCCGTACCGGATAGCGCTCTTCCAGGATTTCTGGGTCGGTGAGCCGAGAATTGGTCATGTGGCTCTGCACGGCGGCTGCACCGGCAAAACCCCGGCCATCGGGATCGATCCCAGCCCCGGTGCCACCGCAGATCGTTTCGTAGTACTGGCAGTTGGCATTGCCAAAGCTGAGGTTGTTCATCGTGCCCTGGGCAGCGGCCTGCACCCCTAATGCTGCGAACAGGGCATTGGCCGTGGCCTGGGCCACCTCCACATTGCCCGCCACCACAGCAGCTGGCGGCAAGGGATGGAGCAAGCAGCCCTCGGGAACCACCAGCTCGAGCGGCTCAAAACAACCGGCATTGAGTGGGATCTGCTCGCCCACCAGGCAGCGGAAGACGTAGAGCACCACGGCCTTGGTGACCGCAAAAGGGGCGTTGAAATTGGTGGGCTGCTGGGGACTGGTGCCGTTGAAATCGATGCGGGCCCGTCGGTTTTGCCGATCGATCCGCACCTGCACCGCGATCACGGCACCACTGTCCAGTTCCACGCGATGCTGACCATCGTGGAGCCTGGCGACCACCCGCCTCACGCATTCAGCGCCGTGGGCTTGGGCATGGGCCATGTAGGCGAGCACCGGGGCCTGCCCTTGCTTGGCGATCAGTTGCAACAGGGCGTCCACCCCATAGCGATTGGCCGCCACCTGGGCCTGCAGATCGGCCAGCAATTGGGGTGGGTTGCGCACGGGCCAATCCCCCTGCTGGAAACGCTGCAGCCACTGGCGCTGATCCAGCTGCCCCTGGCGGAGGAAGTGTTCGTTGTCGAGCAGCAACCCCTCCTCGGCAATGGTGCGGCTCAAGGCAGGCATTGACCCGGGAGTGATGCCGCCAACATCGCCGTGGTGGCCGCGGCAGGCCACAAACGCAATGGGCCCAGCGGGGGCGTGGGCGCCATCGGCGATCTCACTGGCAAAGACCGGTGTGATCGCCGTGATGTCGGGCAAATGGGTCCCCCCCTTGTAGGGGTTGTTGGTGAGCACCACATCCCCGGGGGCCAAAGCCGGCCGATCGCCGCAGCGCACGGCCTCCAGCAGTGCCACCACGCTTTCGCCCATGGAACCCAGATGCACCGGGATGTGGGGAGCATTGGCCACCAGCTGACCTGCCCCATCGAAAAGGGCACAGGAGAAATCAAGCCGCTCGCGAATGTTCACCGAACGGGCGCTCTGCTGGAGCCGTTCGCCCATCTGCTCGGCAATCGCCGCAAAGCGATGGTTGTAGAGCTCCAGCAATACCGGATCAGCCGCGGCCTCCGGTTGAAGCGTCGTGGGGCCGGGTTGCTTCAGGGGTATGGATTGGGTGGTATCGCCTTGGGCCTGCAACAGCAAGGCCCCACCCGCCAGGCCTTGGGCGCGCCAACCCCGATCGAGCACCGTGGTTGTGGTCTGGCTCACCAACAGGGTTGGGCCCTCCGCCTCGTCGCCAGGGGCCAAGGGGCCCGGAAGTTCCAGCAGGGGGGCGGCCACGGAAGGCGCGTTGTCATCGGGCCCAGCCACCAACTCCACCTGCAAGCGCTCCACCACCAGCTGGCTGGATTCGGGCAGGTAGCCATAGCGCCGCTGATGGCTCCTTTGGAAGTCATCGGTCCAGCCCTCCATCAAGCTATCGGCCCCCTGGTCCTCGGGCCAGCCCACCTCCAGGCCCTGGTCCCGGCCAGGGAAACGCAGTTCCAGGCGCACCAGGCGCTTGAGGTGATGGCCCGGATCCAGATCTCCCGACGCTTGCAGGCGCTGCCGTCCGGCCAGCGTGAGCGCCTCGCGCAGGGCCATGAGCGTGGGCACCAGCGCTGGCTCCAGGGGTTGGCGCACCTGCTGCTCCTGGAGCAGGCGTTGCTCAGCCATGCCAATGCCATAGGCCGACAGCACCCCGGCCAGGGGATGCACCACCACATGCTCCAGTCCCAACACCTCGGCTAGCCGGCAGGCGTGCTGACCACCGGCCCCGCCATAGCTGACCAACACCGCATCCTGCAGGCCATGGCCCCGTTGAATGGTGATGCGCCTGACCGCCTGGGCCATCGTTTCGATCGCAATCGCCAGCGCCCCCTCCGCCACCTGTTCGGGCGTGATGCCTGGAGCCACAGCAGCCATCGCCGCTGCCAATTCGGCAAACACGGCTTTGGCTGCAGCGGCGTCGGCGGATTGATCGCCGCTGACGCCAAACACCTTCGGCAAGGCCGACACCGGCAACCGGCCAAGCACCAGGTTGGCATCGGTGATCGTGGCGGGGCCGCCCCGCCCGTAGCAGGCAGGACCGGGATCGGCCCCTGCCGAGATCGGCCCCACCCGCAGGCACTGCCCATCGAAGGACACCACCGAACCACCACCAGCGGCCACGGTGTGAATCGGCAGCATCGGTGCTTGAAGCCGCAGGCCCAGGATCTCGGTTTCCGGGCGTCGCTCCCAAGCGG